>JBFZFJ010000376.1:0-4772 GCA_041306405.1 Verrucomicrobiales bacterium
CCTTTGTTCTTGGCAGGCGGGCGTGGCTGGCTTGAATGGCGGCATCTTGGCTGCCATCCCTATTTACCCGCCGCTTGATCACTGGCTCTGGCTCATTCCTGCGTTCTTGATCGGCGCCTGCATCGGATCGTTTTTGAATGTCGTCATCTACCGCGTGCCGCTCGGCATGTCGGTCAACGAGCCGAAGCGGTCGTTCTGCCCGCTGTGCAAGAACCCGATCCCGATGTGGCTGAATTTCCCGCTCGTGAGCTGGCTCTGGCTGCGGGGAAAATGCCGGGAATGCGCGGCTCCCATCGCGTTCCGTTACTTCGGCGTGGAGTTGCTGACGGCGCTGTTGTTCACCGCGGTGTGGTGGCAGTTCGCGCCGCTGGCGGTGGGCGTGGTGGTTTTCCTGTGGGTGCTGGTGGCTTTGTTAGTGGCCATCACTTTCATCGATGCCGAGCACCTGATCATCCCGACCTCGCTCACCTGGGCGGGCTCCGCGATCGGCCTCGGGGCCTGCGCGGTCTGGCCGCAGCTGCCGGTGCTGGGCGGCGAGGCGGGCAACTGGCTCTCCGGATTGAAGCACGGCGCGATCGGCTGGACCGCCGGGTTCGTCGGCTTGTGGTGCGTCGTGGAGCTGGGGAAAATGGCCTTCGGCAAAAAGGCGCTCAAGTTCGACAAGCCGGTCGCATGGTCGCTCAAGGAGCCGCAAACCGACCAGGACCCGATGTGTTTCGTGATCGACGGCGAGGAGATCGCGTGGTGGGACATTTTCTCCCGCAAGTCGGATCGTTTGTTAGTCGAGGCGACCGATATCCAGGTCAGCGGCGAGTCGGTGGGCGGCGGCTCGCTGGTCATCCGCGAGATGGAAATCCAGTTGCCGGACGGCACGATCCACCAGTTGGCCAGCATCAAGTCGCTCGACGGGATCGCGACCGGCACGGTGATTCCGCGCGAGGCGATGGGCATGGGCGACGTGCATTTGCTGGGAATGATCGGCGCGTTCTTCGGCTGGACGGGAGTGTTCTTCTCGCTGTTCGCGGCGTCGGTGTTCGCGATCATCGCAGCGGTGATCGGGCGGATCGGCTTCGGCAGGCAACTGCCGTTCGGGCCGTTCCTGGCGATGGGCGCCGTGGCCTGGCTGTTCGGCGCGTGGAAAATTTGGGAATGGTACATGAACATGCTCGGCCCGCTCGGCGCACCGTGATTTTAGACCATGGCGGACAGGAAACCAGGATCATGGAGCGACAGCAAGGGCCTGGCCCGGGCGATCCTGCATGACCGCGCGGAGCGGCGGAAGTGGCTCGGCGGGATGGCGCTGGTGCCGTTAGCGATGATGGGCCTCGGGCTGTGGGTGATCAATGACTGGATCTGGGCCAGCCCGTGGCGGGTGCTTTTCTGGTGGGGTGGCTGCGCGGTGGCGACCTGCGTGGTGGTCCTTTTCGCGCTTTATGACGCGCTGTTGGTGTTCCGCGAGGAGCGCTCGAAGGACCGCTGACGGCTTGGACTATGGCTTGGCAAACCCGCCCGCCCGGTGCTTTGATGGTGGCGATGTCATACAGCAGTCATTCCGCCGACCCGGCCCGGCCCGTGATTTACCAACTCATGGTCCGCACCTTCGGCAACACCAACGAGACCCGCAAACCCAACGGCACGCTCGCGGAGAACGGCTGCGGGAAATTCTCCGACATCACCGGGTCCGCGCTGGTTTCCCTCAAACAGATGGGCTTCACCCACGTCTGGCTGACCGGTGTGCTGGAGCAGGCGAGCGGCACCGCCTATCCGGGCCGTCCGGCGGATGATCCGGATCTTTTGAAAGGCATCGCCGGCAGTCCGTATGCCATCAAGGACTACTTCGACGTCAGCCCGGATTATGCGCTGGACCCGGCGAACCGGCTTGCCGAGTTCGAGGCGCTGGTCGGGCGCTGTCACGCGCTCGGGCTCAAGGTGATCATCGACTTCGTGCCGAACCATGTCGCCCGCTCCTACGCTTCCGACGTGATGCCGGACCAATCATTCGGCCAGGGCGACAAGTGCGACGTGTTTTTCGACCGCGACAACCACTTCTATTACCTCGGCCCTAACGACGCCGGTGGCGGTCCGCCGCTCAAGCTGCCGACGGCCGGAATGCCGGGCTGCGACGGGAGTTTCGTTGGCGAGACGAGCTTTGGCCGGGTCACCGGCAACAACGTGGTTTCCTGGGCGCCGTCGATCCATGACTGGTATGAAACCGTGAAGCTCAACTACGGCCACGACTTCACCCAAGGCCGCGCCACCTCGCATCTTCCCGGGCCGGACGCCGCGTTTGCCGAGGTTCCCAAAACCTGGCGGACCATGGACGCCATTCTCGCTTACTGGCAGAAAAAAGGCGTCGATGGATTCCGCGCGGACATGGCCCACATGGTGCCCATGGAATTCTGGCGCTGGGCGGTGAAGCGCGCCCGCGCCCGCCGGGCGGAGGTGTTTTTCTCGGCGGAGGCCTACGACAACGACCCCGCCAAGCTAACGGACGGCCATGTCCTCGACGAGCTGCTTCATGCCGGCTTCGACGCGGTCTATGACGATCCGAGCTACGATGCGCTGGAGGGCATTTACGATTCCGGGAAATGGGCGAACGATCTCGATCCTCTAACTTTCACCGGCCCGCGCTTCCACAAATCCCTCCGCTATGCGGAAAACCACGACGAGGTCCGGCTCGCGAGTCCGAGGGAATGGGGCGGCGTTGGGATGAAAGTCGGCCAGCCGGTGTCCGCGGTGCTGTTCGCGATGGGCCGCGGCGCGGTGATGCTCTATCACGGCCAGGAAGTCGGCGAGCCCGCGGCCGGCTCGGAAGGCTTCGGCGGCGACGACGCGCGGACCTCGATTTTCGATTACTGGTCGATGCCCGAGCTCACCAAGTGGGTCAACGGCGGCAGGTTCGACGGTGGCCGCCTCAGCGACGAACAGAAATCCCTGCGCGAGTGGTATGGCAAACTCATCCGCGCCACCCAGGTCCGCGCCTTCACCGCCGGCGGGTTTT
Source organism: Verrucomicrobiales bacterium (assembly GCA_041306405.1). Taxonomy (GTDB): domain Bacteria; phylum Verrucomicrobiota; class Verrucomicrobiia; order Verrucomicrobiales; family Akkermansiaceae; genus Luteolibacter. Next base: position 3,002 of record JBFZFJ010000376.1, read on the forward strand.
ACGGGCTCAATCACGCGAACAAAGAGAACCCAGCGTTCGGCAGGGTGGGGGGCGAGACGGTCTCCGGCCACTGGCTCTATGCGTTTCTCCGCCGCGATCCCAAGACCGGCCAGGCCTTCCTCGTGGTCGCGAATTTCCACCCCTCCGAAACCCTGCGCGGCGTGAAAGTCAGCATCCCGCAGGACGCGGTGATGTTCCTCGGTCACTCGGGCGATGAAATCTGGTCCTTCACCGACCGGCTTGATTCCAACTGGTCCGGCTCCATCGCCCGCTGCCTATTGGAAACCGAAGGCGTCGCCTTGCCCGAGCTCGCTCCTTGCTCGGCGCTGCTGTTGGAAATCGGCAAGTAGCCGTCCCTCTCAGAGTCGGATCTTCGCGCCATCGTTGGCCGCGCTTTGATAGATCGCCTCGATCAGCGCCACGGATTTCCTCGCCTCGGCGGCGGACGTGCTCGGCTCGCGGCCCTCGCGGATGGCGGCGACGACCTCCTCGAAATTCCGCTGGTGCTGGACGGACTGGATCGCCTTCGGGTCGTTCGCACCGAGCGTCGCCTGGGAGCCGCGCATCAGGCTGCCGCGGATTTCCGCGTCAAGGGGCAGCTCGTTTTTGAAATCCCAGACCTCGAAGGTTTCATCTGCCAGAAAGACGGATCCATCCGTGCCGCAGAGCTGCACGCGGCCCGGGTGGCCGTCCTTCGACCAGCAGCAGGTCGAGCCCTCGATGACGCCGCGCGCGCCGCTCTCGAACTCGAGGATCGCCACGGCCACGTCCTCGACTTCGATGCGCTCATGCGCCAGGCAGGCGGTGTTGGCCTGGACCGACTTCACCGGCCCGGCGAGATGAAGCAGCGCGTCGATGGCATGGATCGCCTGGTTCATCAGCGCGCCGCCGCCGTCGAGCGCCCATGTCCCGCGCCACGCGGCGGAATCGTAGTAAGCCTGGCCGCGGAACCATTTCACATAACAGGAGGCGGAGACGATTTTGCCCAAGCGGCCGTCGTCGCACGCCGCCTTGAAGGCGGTCATCGCCGGATTGAAGCGGCGGTTGAGAATGGCTGCCAGAGTCTTGCCGCTAGTGGCTGCGGCGACCGCGAGCCGGTCGATGCGCGCGGCGGTGATTTCCAGCGGCTTCTCACAAGCGACGTGCTTGCCCGCCCGGAGAGCTGCCAGCGCGGGGTCGAAATGCGCACCGGACGGCGTGCCGATGGTGACGATTTCGAGCTCGGGATCGGCGAGGAAATCCGCGAGCGAGGTGAAGGCTTGCACTCCGTGCTCGGCGGCCAGCGCTTCGGCGCTTTCCGGGCGGTGGTTGTAAACCGAGTGCAGCGTCCCGCCGCTCATCGCGCGGATCGCCTGGGCGTGAAGGCGGCCGATAGAGCCGGTGCCGATGATGCCGAATTTCATGCTGCGATCCTTGCCGGATTGCGGCCCGAGGCCAGCGAATCCTGCGGGATGGCGCTTGAAATTTCCGGTTCCGCCAGTCAAAGCAGGCCGCGTGCACAAAGCTTTCATCCTCGGCGCCGGGCTCGGCAATCGTCTGCGGCCGCTCACGGAGCGCCTCCCCAAGCCGCTGGTGCCGTTGTTTCACCGCCCGCTCGCCGAGTGGGCGTTGGCGGCCTGCGCGCGGGCGGGGATCGGGCAATTCGCGATCAACACGCATCATCTTCCCGCAGCGTGGGAAGATTTCGGCGCGGGAAACGCGGTGACTTTGTTTCACGAGCCCGTCCTGCTGGAAACCGGCGGCGGCCTGAAAAACATCGCCGCGTGGATGG
>JBFZFJ010000377.1:0-9420 GCA_041306405.1 Verrucomicrobiales bacterium
CTATCCGAAGTGGAGCCGAAAGTCTCCGCCGACGAGCAAGCGGCGCTCGGGACCATCCGCGAGTTGTTCGGCCAATCGAAGTTCCGCGAGGCCGAGGCGGAGCTCGCCCGCTTCATCCAGGAGACTGAGAAACCCGCCGACCCCAAGAAGGCACCCGCCGAGATCAGCCCGGCGATGGTTTTCGTGCTTGCCAATCTCTACTTCCAGGCCGACCGCCCGGACGAGGCGCGCCGCGCGTTTCTCGAGGCGATCCGCCGCTTCCCGCGCTTCCGCCGCGCCCACACCAACCTCGCCTATTTGTATATCTCCCAGAACAAGACCGGCGAGGCGATGCCGATGCTCCAGAAGGCCATCGAGCTCGGCGAGAACTCCGCCCGCGCGTATGGCCTGCTAGGATACTGCCACCTGCTCCGGAAAAACGCCGTCGCCGCGGAAAACGCCTACCGGCAAGCTTATCTGATGGATGCTTCGTCGCGCGATTGGAAACTCGGCCTCGCCCAGGCTTTGATGGCCCAGGAGAAATACCCGGAGGCCGCGAGCATGGTTGGCACGCTCATCGAGCAGAACCCGAACGACAAGCAACTCTGGCTCCAGCAAACCAGCGCCTACATCGCCATGGAGCGCAAGGACGACGCCATCGTCAATCTGGAGACGCTCCGCCTCAAGGGCATCGCCGATGAGGCCAACCTCAACCTGTTGGGCAACCTGCACATGGACCGCAACGAGCCGCAACTCGCGCTGCTCGCCTACCTCGCCGCCATGGACAAGGCCAGCGTGCTGGATATCCCGCGCGCCCTCAAATCCGCGCGCATTCTCAATGATTATGGTTTTCCGGACAAAGCGGAGCAGTTCATCGCCCGCATCCGCGCCAAGACCGGCGACCAGCTTCCGCCCGCCGATCTCACCGCTTTGTTGCTCACCGAGGTCCGCGTTTCCCAAGCCAAGGGCGAGGCGGACCGCACCGGTGCCTTGCTCAATCAACTCGTCGGACTCAATCCCGCCAATGGCGAGGTGCTCGTGGAACTCGGACGCCACAAGGACCTGCTGTCCCGCAATGAGGCGGACGAGGAGAAACGCGCCACCCTCGTCAACGAGGCGCGCACGAACTATCAACTCGCCGCCCGGATCGATGCGGTCGCCTATCAGGCAAATCTGTCACTCGGTCAGATGCTCGTTCGCGAGCGCCGCTACCCGGAGGCTCTCACCCACCTCCAGGCCGCCCTCACCCTCAAGAAGAGCGAATCCCTCGAACAATACACCAGTCGCGTCCGCCGCGCCGCCGACCGGGTGGAGGATCGGGAAAAGAAATGAGTGATGAGTTAAAAGTTATTCGTCCCATGAACCCCATCCGTCCCATTTTACTCGCTTCCCTTGCCTCACTTGCCCACGCCAACGAGGCGCTCGACATGCTGGAAGCCGACAAGAAGCCCACCGCAGCTCCGGCAAGCGCTGGAACCACCGCCGGAGTCCTCCGCGAAAACCTCGTCTATCCGGAAGCCGTCTGGCCCGAGTGGCAGACGCGCGCCTTCGATCCCGTCTGGGCGCGCGCCGTGCTTTTCGAGGATGATTCCAACCCGTGGGTCCAGCATGTCGCCATCACCGGCTTCTTCGAGTGGCAGGCCGCTTTCGGCAAGGCCGAGGTCGATGGTGTGGATGCGACTCCTTCGAAAAATGTCGATATCGATTCTTCCCGCACCCGCCGCGCCCGGCTTGGCGCGCGCATCCGCGCCTTCGGCAACACCGATATCGAAGCCACCGGCGAGCTCGCCGGTAATGGCGATCACAGCGGCATCGAGCGCCTCAGCGCCCGCACCGAACTGCGGCCGGACACCGGCGTCACCTACGGCAAGTTCCGCCCGCAATTCACCGCGGAATACCGCCAGGAACCGGAGTCCTCCCCCTATCCGGACCGCGCGATGCTCGTCAACATGATCGCCCCGGCCACCACGCTCGGCGTCCAGTTCGATTACCGCCGCAACGATTGGGAATACGGCATCGGCTGGTTCTCCTCGGATTCGGATCCCTACATCCCCGCGCCCGGGGGCGACGGCATCCTCGCCCTCAACCTCGCCCGCACCTTTGTCGAACCAAGCGGCAACACGCTCATGCGCACCCGCTGGCACCTCGACTATCTGCATAACTTCGATGCCGGAAACTCCGACTCCATCCCACGCTACGACATCGCGGGCCGGCGCTCCGCGAATGGCGGCCAGCTCGTTTCCGACAACCCCGCCTTCCGGCATTTGTTCTCGACCGGTTTTACTCTCGAACAGGATCGTTTCTCGTTTCTCGGCGACTTCATGATCGGCAAGGGCGACACCACCGCCTGGGGGCTCACGCTGGCACCCACCTGGTGGGCCGTGCCTGGAGTCGTCAAGATCGTCGGTCGCTATCACTATGCCGGCAGCGACGACCCAGGCTCACTCGTTGCAACCATGGGCGCCTCGGCCGACCCCTTCTTCGACAGCTCGCCGTTCTTCATCGGCGATGAATACCATTCCTTCTTCATCGGCGCGAACGCCCACTTCTATCAGGATCGCCTGGTATGGATGAACGGATTGGAAAACATCATTCTCAAAGACGAGGCCGGCGCCGGCTTCAATGCCGAAGCATGGATCTGGCACACCGGCGTGAAGGCGTCGTTCTAGCATCCAGCGGCCTCGCCACCGGAAGCTTCTTATGACAAGCGCGCCGCTAGCAGCTCGCGTTGGAAGATGAGTTCCTTCGGCAGGTCGTCGTAGAGTTCGATGAAGAGTTCTCCCTGGCTGACGAGCTCCGCCTTCCATTCCGCGCGGTTGAAGGCCATGACCTTGTCGTAGCTTTCGCGGGTGAAGTCTTCGAGACCGTCGATGTTGAAATCCTCGAACGCCGGAGTCCAACCGATCTGTGTCTCGTAACCGGCGGCGGCGCCGTGGCAGCGTTTCACGATCCACTCGAGGACGCGCATGTTCTCACCGTAGCCGGGCCACAGGAACTTCCCGTCGTCGTCCTTGCGGAACCAGTTGACGTGGAAGAAGCGCGGAAGGCTGGTCAGGTAGCGGCGCATTTCCAGCCAGTGGCCGAAGTAGGAGCCCATGTTATAACCGCAGAACGGCAGCATGGCCATCGGGTCGCGGCGGACCTTGCCGATCGTGCCGGCCGCGGCGGCGGTCATTTCCGAACCCATGGTGGCTCCCACGTAAACGCCGTGGCTCCAGTTGAATGCCTGATAGACAAGCGGCATGGTCGTCGGGCGGCGGCCGCCGAAGACGATCCCGTCGATCGGCACGCCGTCCGGATTCTGCCACTCGGGGTCGATGGTCGGGCACTGCACGGCGGGGGCGGTGAAGCGCGCGTTGGCATGCGCCGCGCTGCGGCCGCAGTCCGGCGTCCAGTCCTTGCCGGTCCAGTCGATGAGGTGCGCGGGCTTGGTCGGCGACATGCCTTCCCACCACACGTCGCCGTCGTCGGTTAGTCCGACGTTGGTGAAGATTGTGTTTTCCTTCATCGACTCCATGGCGATGGGATTGGTCTCGTAAGCGGTGCCGGGAGCCACGCCGAAGAAGCCGGTCTCCGGATTGATCGCGTGGAGCTTGCCGTCCGCGTGAGGCCACAGCCAGGCGATGTCGTCGCCGACGATGGAGGTCTTCCAGCCAGCGTCCTGATAGGATTTCGGCGGGATGAGCATGGCGAGGTTGGTCTTGCCGCAGGCGGACGGGAAGGCGCAGGTGAGATAGGTCTTGGTGCCGTCCGGCGCGTGGACGCCGACGATGAGCATGTGCTCGGCCATCCACTGGTGCTCGCGGGCGATGTTGGAGGCGATGCGCAGGGCGAGGCATTTCTTCCCTAGCAGGGCGTTGCCGCCGTAGCCCGAGCCGAAGGACATGATCTCGCGGGTCTCGGGGAAATGGACGATGTACTTGTCATCGCTGCAGGGCCAGCTGGAGTCGGCTTGGCCCGGCTCCAGCGGCGAGCCGACGGAGTGGAGGCAGGGGATGAACTGGCCGTGGCCGTCGCGCTTTTTCGTGATCGTGCCGTTAGCTTCTTCTTCGAGACGCTTCAGGACGTGCGAACCCATGTGGCACATGATCCGCATGTTGACGACCACGTAGGGGCTGTCGGAAATTTCCACGCCGATCTTGGCGAGCGGCGAGTCGAGCGGGCCCATGCAGAACGGGATGACATACATCGTCCGGCCTTTCATCGAGCCTTTGAATTTCTCATTCAACTTCGCACGCATCTCGGCGGGGTCGGCCCAGTGGTTGGTGGGGCCCGCCTCGTCGCGGCGCTTCGAGCAGATGTAGGTGCGGTCTTCCACGCGGGCGACGTCGGACGGGGTCGAGCGGGCGAGGAACGAGTTGGGGCGCTTGGCTGGGTTGAGGCGGGTGAAGGTGCCTTTTTCCACCATCAGTGTGGTCAGCCGGTCCCATTCGGCTTGCGAGCCGTCGCACCACTCGACGGAATCGGGTGTGCAGAGGGCGGTTATTTCAGCGACCCATTTTTGCAAGGGGAGGTGGGATGTTTCAATTGATTTACTCATAGCAAACACACTAGAGAGGGAAACCCACCCGTTGGCAATCCCATGCGGAGAATGGCGCGGAATTTCTCATGAAACGCGCAGGGTCGTTCCGGTTTCAGTCAGTCAGATAGAGACATGTTCGCGGCAGCGCGTGGAAAGCAGGACGCACTCGACCCGCGCGGCGGGGTAGGCCCGCTCCATCACTTCACGATAGGCCTGCATCTGGCCGGAATACCTTTCGACGAGCTCCTTGATGTCATCCAGCCCGTCGGTTTTGAAATCAACCACCTGCACGCGGTTCACCACGCCGGAAGCGTCGCGGTGGAGGTGAAGCCGGTCGATGACGCCGCTGAGCCATTTGCCGTCAAGCACCGCGTCCACCGCTTGTTCGCGAAACAGCTCCACCGATTGTCCGCCGCGCTCGAAAAGCTTCCTCAAGACCGGAACTTTCAGCAAATCGGCCACCAGCCGCCCGGCGTCGCTCGCGGGCAGATCCGGGGTCGCTTCGTCCACCCAGCCGACTTGCTCGAAGGCGACGTGGACCTCGCTGCCGAACTTCATTCCGCTCGCGGAATGAGTCGCCGTGGCGGCCGTCTTTTTCTTCGCGCCGCTTGGTGTTGTTCGTTCGCGGCGGGTCACGCCGGCGGCAAGCGAGGGCATCGCGGCGGCGTCCTGCGGGATTTCTGACAGGGAAATGCTTTCCACCCAGTCCGCCGATCCCGATTGATAGACCACGCCGGGCTCGCCCGTCGAGGCGACCGATCTCGCCAGCCAGTTCGCCAGCGACGGCTTGTCCGGCTCCTGGGATTTCGCGGGCGGTTCCAGCAGGACATAGAGCCCGCGCTTCGAGCGGGTTAGGGCCACGTAGAGCATGCAAAACGCCTCGTAGCGCTGGCTCGCGGCCCACTCCGCCTCCGCCGCGCGCATTTCCGGAATCAGCTCCCGCGCCCACTTCGGCGGGGTCTGGGTGATCCAGCCGTTTGCCTCCGCCACGTCGAAATACTGCGATGACGGCACTCCGTCGTTAGGAACTTCCGGCAGCACCACCATGTCGAAGCCGAGGCCCTTCGCCTTGTGGATGGTCATCACCTGCACCGCCGCGATCCCCGGGCTTTGCGACACCTCCAGCCGCCCGATCCATTCAGCGGCTTGTTGCGGAGTCGCTCCGCCCTGCGCGTCCAGCCCGGCGAGCGCCGACATGATGTCTCCCGCGCGGCGGCGGCCGAAATCCGACCAATCCGCCCAATTGTCCTCCAGCACTTTTTCGACCATCCCGGCGAAACCCGATTCCGACGCGAGTCCTAGCAGGCCCTCCCAGACCTGTTGCCAGGATTCGCCGAACCGCGTCCGCAAGGTGGCTGCCAGCGGCGACATTTCCACGACCTCTTTGGCGAAGGCGTTCGCCGGATTCGCCAGCCACTTGAGCAAATGCCCGAGCGCGATACCCACGGGATTGTCCTTCGACGGCTCGCGCCGGCCTTCCTCGATGACATCCAGCCCCCTCGCCCGCAGGTGGTCCGCCACCTCCCGCACCATCGAGTTGCTGCGCACCAGCACGCCGCAAGTCATCGGCCGCTTGCCGACGCCGAGCTCGTCCAGCAATTCCCCCAGTCGTTCCAAGCGCTCCTCCCATTTTCCCTCCACCACTTCCACCCGCGCCTCGCCGCGTTTGGCGGGTCCGGTCAATGGGGCCGCGGAAACATGCTCCTGCCATTGCCACTTGGCAGCGGCGTCGCCGAAGAGCTCGCGCATTGTCGCCGCATCCCCGCAGACGTGGTTCACCAAGGCCAAAACCTCGGGGCACGAGCGCCAAGACTCCGCCATCGGCTCGATTTCCAAGCCGCCGCGATAGCGATTGATGACCTCGTCAAACAACCCGACCTCGCCGCCGCGCCACGCGTAAATCGCCTGTTTGCGGTCGCCCACGATGAACATCGTCCCTTCGCCTTCGCCCGCCGCTTCGTCGATCAGCGGCAGCAGCCCCATCCAATCCGACCGACTGGTATCCTGGAACTCGTCCAGCAACCAATGCTCGTAGCGGGCACCAAGTCGGAAATCCACCAGCAAGCGCCGCTGTTCCGCGTCCTCGCCCTTGACCCACTCGCCCATCAGGACTTTGACGTCGTCGAAGCCGAGCAGGCCGCGGCGGCGGAGTTGCTTTTCGCAGCGCGCGTCATAGACCGAGACCACCTCGCGCACGGCGCGGGTGCGGTGGAGCGCCGCCGCCATTTCACAGCGGGCCGCGAGATCGACCATGTCGCGGAGGGCGTCGCCCGCCGGGCCACCGATGGAAAACTCCTTGTAAAACTTCACCGCCATCGGCCCGTTGCCGCCGCCGGCCGCTTCCAGGATGTTCGCGAGCAGACTGGTGGCTCCGCCGAGACTGCCGCTGCCGATGGTGTGATTCGCCAAGCTTTCGATCACCTTTTCCAAGGCCGCCCGCTGCCGCTTTTCGGTGTAGTCGATGCCGTCGAGCCCGCGGGAAACCTTGGCGGCGAGGTCGTGTTTGTGCTGTTCCCAATCCTCCAGCTCGACACCCGCGAGACCTGCGGGCCCCCATTCCAGGCCGTGCGCCGCGCGGTAGCGACTCTGCCAGCTTTGCACGAAGCCGCGCAATCCATCCAAGACTTTCTGGTCTTCCTTGCCGATGGTCGCCCGGCGGAACGCGTGCAGGAAATCGTCCCCGCTCCCGTCTTCCAGCGTCTCGCCGAGGATCGCGGCGAGAATTTCGTCCGCCGCCGCCGCCGCTCTCGGCCCTTCCAGCAGATCGAATTTTCCACCGGTCAGCCCCAGCTCGTATTGGAAACCGCGCACGACCTTGGCGAAAAATCCATCCATCGTCCCGAGCGTGAGCCGCGGCAGCGCGCGGACCACCCGCTCCAGCGACTCGCCGAAGTCCGCTTCCGGCAGTGACAGATCCTCGCGCAGTCCGGCGGCTTTCGGCTCCTCGCTCGCGGCGGCCGCCAGCTTGGTCAGCACCGAGTCCGCGAATTCCCCGGCGGCCTTGCGGGTGAAGGTCAGCGCCACGATTTTCTCCGGAGCCACGCCCATCGCCACCAAGCCGATCACCCGGTTCGCCAGCTGGAAGGTTTTCCCCGAGCCGGCGGAAGCAAGAATGAGCAGGTTCTTGTGGAGGATTTTCATCGTTGCTCGCAGCCTGCCCGGATCTTTGGAAATGGGAAACCACGAAGTTTCGGAGATGCGGTTTCCGCCTTTCCATCTTTGACAATCCCCTGCCGCCACGACAGTTTCGCCGCCGAAACCTCTTCAAATCAATCCTATGGCCTACGATCTCATTGTCATCGGTGGCGGCCCTGCCGGCTACGTCGCCGCCATCCGCGCTGCCCAACTTGGAAAAAAAGTCGCCTGTGTCGAAGCGGACCGCGCTGGCGGCACCTGCCTCAACTGGGGCTGCATTCCGACCAAGGCCTTGCTCAAAAACGCCGAGGTCTATCACATGCTCACCCACAAGGCGGCTGAGTTCGGATTGAAAATCGAAGGACTTTCCTACGACTGGTCCGCCGTGGTCGGCCGCTCGCGCAAGGTTTCCGACCGCCTCGCCGGCGGCATCGAGTATCTTCTGAAAAAGAACGGCATCGACTACGTCCGCGGTTTCGGCTCGGTCGAAGGCACCGGTAAAGTCGGCGTGGTCGGCAACGACGGCTCGCGCCAGCTCCTCGAAACCAAGGACATCCTCATCGCCACCGGTTGCAAATCCCGCGGCCTCCCCGGCCTGCCATTTAACGGCAAATCCGTCATCGGCTCCAAGGAGGCGATGAACCTCGCCCAGCAGCCGAAGGAAATGCTGATCATCGGCGCCGGCGCGATCGGCGTGGAGTTCGCCTACATTTACAACGCCTTCGGCACCAAGGTCACCCTCATCGAGATGGCCCCGCGCATCCTCCCCGTCGAGGACGACGAAGTGGGCGACGCCCTTGAAAAATCCCTTATCAAGCAAGGCATCCGCTGCCTCACCAACACCAAGATCACCGCCGCGGTGGACAAGGGCACCCATGTCGAACTCACCGTGGAAGGCCCGAAGGAAAACGGCACGCTCAGCGCCGAAGTCTGCCTCGTCGCCATCGGCATCCAGCCCGTGCTTCCCGGCGGCATCGAACCCGAGCTTGACCGAGGCTATATCAAATGCGGCGACCGTTACGAGACATCCATCCCCGGAGTTTACGCCGCCGGCGACATCAACGGCCCGCCATGGCTCGCCCACGTCGCGTCGTTCGAGGCCGTCCAGTGCGTCGAAGGCTTGTATGTCGAAGGCCACAAGGTGCGCAAAGTCACCAATTTCCCCGGCTGCACCTACTGCCACCCGCAAGTCGCTTCTGTTGGAAAAACCGAGCGCGCGCTCAAGGCGGAAGGCATCGAATACACCGTCGGGAAAATCCCGTTCGTCGCCATCGGCAAGGCCATCGCTTCCGGCGAGCCGGACGGATTCGCCAAGTTGCTCTATGGCAAGAAACACGGCGAACTGCTAGGCGCGCACATCATCGGCGAGAACGCCACCGAGCTCATCGCCGAGATGGGCCTCGCCCTCGACCAGGAGCTCACCGCCGCGGAAATCCACGCCACCATCCACGCGCATCCGACGATGTCGGAGGTCATCCACGAGGCCACCCTCGCGGCGGAAGGCCACGCGATTCACTTCTAACCTACCCCGGTAGGGCGTGACCGCCGGGCGCGCCGACTTTCCTTTCTTCCGCCGGGGGCTTTTTTACCGGAAAGTTCTTCGAATTTCCGGGTCATCTGCGGGTCGCGTGACCTTTGGAACGTGGTTGCTGCGTCTCGCAGCAACCACGCACTTTGTCTCGATACAGGAAAACAGGTAACTTGCCACCAATTAAGGCAACCAACGATATCCCCGACGATCTTTAACGGCGGGTCAATGCCCCCACGGCCCAAGAAGGGCGGCG
>JBFZFJ010000378.1:0-2828 GCA_041306405.1 Verrucomicrobiales bacterium
AAGTAATGGGCGCCTGGTGGCGAGTGGCTGGTGAAAACATTAGGACAGGGGACAAGTAACTGGTGGCGTGTAGCTGGTGGCTTGTGAAGACATGAAAAAAAGTAGCGTGTGGCTGGTTACGAGTGACGGGTTACAGGTGGAGGGAGAGGACAGGCCCAGTCAGAACATGGGTAACACTTTGGGTTCAGAACATAGGTAACACATGTTGGTCTTTAGGGGTTACGCATTTTGGGTTGTTGGGGGCCTTTCAGGCTGCCCATGGGCAGCCTGAAAGGCGGCGGTTTGGGGGTCAAGGTGGCCGAGCAATAAATTACCGAACCAGACTTGGGTTGTGTTCTCGTCGATCGGACAAAGACCAACGCTCCAACCGCGCAGGGCGGTGGAGATGGCGATGGGGAGGCCACCGACGCGGATAAGTCCGTTCTTACTGACCTTGCGGGTGGTCATCGCGCCATAGTCGAGGTCATCTGGCGTGCCTTCATAAGCTCTTTCCGAGTCTGTGTAGACTTCGGCCGGAGTGCGCATCTCCAACGACTCATGGGGGCGGACTTGGTTAAACTCATGACGCCAGAGATCGAAGGCGGCTTGATCCCTGCCGATGCGGCCGGCCTCCAGTTCACGGCGCACATCGAAGTGCATGCGCTCGTGGGCTGCGTTGTCTTGCGGACAGCCTGGTCTTCCGCGTTCCAGACCGATGCCCAAAGCCGTCCACCAGACCGAGAGCTGGCTCAAGCCGAGCAAACCGTTGGAGGAAGCAAAGGGTGTGCCGTTGTCGCTGCGGATCGCCTCGGGCAAGCCGTGCCGCTCGAAGAGTCGTTCAAAGCAGGGACGGATGACTTCGGTCTTGGAGCTTTCCACCGCCCGCAACTCGAAGATGAAGCGGCTGTATTCGTCGCGCACGGTGAGAGGTTCCACCTTGCCGCCTTGGCGGTCACGCCAGTGGCCCTTGAAGTCCACGCTCCAAATCGTGTTGGGTTCGTGGGCCACCTTGCCATGGTAAATGCGGCCGCCCTGGCGACTGCGCCGCAATCGCCTATGTATAGTCAGCCCGGCTTTGTCCAAGACCCGCTTGAAGCTGCTCTCGCTGGGCACCTCCGTGTGCCGGCGCCCATAGAGCACGCGGATCTTCTTCGGCCCCCAATGCTTATGCGCCAGCTTGATCCGGATGATCTCGCAGGCTACCGACTCGCACAGTTGCTTGGCATGACTGCGGGGACGGCGGCTGGCCTCGGCCAAGCCGCTTAACCCGCCCATCTCGAAACGCTCCATCCACTTGTAGCCGGTCTTGGCACTGATCCCATACTCCCGGCACATCTGCCGGAAGTTGGCCTGCGGGTTGAGCGCTTGCTGAACAAACATCACTTTTTGATCCATCTTTTGGGTTTCTTTCCAGGGCATGAACCGATGCTCATCACACCGGCCCTCAGCCGAAAAGTGTTACCCATGTTTTGAACCTATTTCGTTACCTATGTTCTGAACCTGGACCGTCGAACCAGGCGCAGTCACCCCAAGGATGGGGCAAGCCGATGACGTAAACTGCTCACGCTCAGTCCCTCAACTCTCATCACTCAACTTTCAACTACGGCTTTAGGCTTACGACAAGCCCCAAAAGATTTCAGACTTTTGCTGGCTGAGGTAGGGACGAGCGGCTCGCTCGTCCGCTCTCTCCAACGGACACGCGAGCCGCGTGTCCCTACCCTCGGAACCTTCTCCGATCGTCCGTTTCCTTTTCGGGTTTGGTATTACCGTTCAGCGGCCGGCTCTTCGTCCTGCTCGATGAGATTCGCGAGATCGAGGCCGGCTTTGCGGGCCATGCGTTCGAGGCGGATGAAGATTTGCGCGGTGATGAATGCGTCGCCCGAGGCGGTGTGGCGGTCGTGGGGTTCGACGTCGAAGAGTGCCCCGAGATTGTCGAGGTCGAACCCGCGGATTTCGCGTCCTTCGAACGCCCCGCGTTCCTCCAGGGCGAGGGCGATGCGCATGGTGTCGAGCGCGGGATTCAGCAGATCCCGGCCGAGCCGCCGCGCGGCATGGGCCACGATCTTCTGGTCGAAGCCGACATGGTGGCCGACGAGCACCGCGTCATCCACGTAGTCGAGGAACTTGGTCACCGCCTGCGCCTCGGATTCCCCGCGGGCCGCTTCGGCCTGGGTGATGCCGTGGACGAGCACGGCGGAAGTCATGCGCCAGTCGGAGAGGATGGTGTCGAATTCATCATCGAGACATATTTCCCCGCCGCGCACGGCGACCGCACCGATGGACAGGATGCCGTCCTTCCACGGATCGAGGCCGGTTGTCTCGCAATCGAAGACGACGTAACGCGGGTCAGCCTTTGAATCCATAATGGTTCGCGGTGAACGCGATCAGCGCGCCGATGTCGCGGAAGGCCGACTTGAGTTGCACCTGCTCCGTGCGGCTGAGCGCGGCGGGACGGAGTTCGCGTCCGTCGTCCCCGTCGCGCAGTCCTTGCCCCGCGCGGAAATACTGGGCGACACGGAAGGCGCGTGCGCCCTGCGCGAAGACCTCCGCGCCCTGCGGAAAGCGCACGGCCGCCGCGGCCAGACGTTCGAGTGTTCCTGTCGTGCGCAGGTCGCCGCCGTCGAGATGGAAAACCCGCGCCACATCGCTGACCGGACCGAGCGCATGGTCCTGCAGGTCGATCGTTTCGCGGGCCAGACCGTCTGCTTCCACCGCGTATCCTTCGTAAATGGTGACCGGCGGCAGGTTGCCGAGCGCGTCATTGGCCAACAGGCGGATGAAATTGGGCCGCGACGCCATCTCCTCGCGCAGCGCGGTGAAAACCGTTTCGAGCAAGGCCGGATCACCCG
>JBFZFJ010000379.1:0-4621 GCA_041306405.1 Verrucomicrobiales bacterium
CAACGTGAAACGCCTGGCTCCGCTGGTGTCGCGGGACGAGCCGCTCATCGGCATCGAGCCCTCCGCGATCCTCGGTTTCCGAGACGAGTATCCTTCGCTGGTCGATCCGTCGCTGCGTGAATCAGCACGCGCACTCGCCCCGCACTGCCTGCTGCTCGACGAGTTCATCGCCCGCGAGGCCGACGCCGGGCGCATCACTTCCGCCTGCTTCACCCGGGAAAGCCGCGCCGTCCACATCCACGGCCACTGCCACCAGAAAGCGCTCGCCTCCGTCGCGCCCACCCTGCGGATGCTTTCCCTGCCGGAAAACTACAGCGCCCGCGAGATCCCCTCCGGCTGCTGCGGCATGGCCGGCTCCTTCGGTTACGAAGCGGAGCACCACGCCGTCTCCATGCGGATCGCCTCGCTCGTGCTGCTGCCCTACCTGGAAAAGCTGGAACCGGAAGCCCTGGTCGCCGCCGCCGGCACAAGCTGCCGCCACCAGATCCACGACGGCATCGCCCGCACCGCCCAACACCCCGCCCGCATCCTGCGCGATGCGCTCCGGTGAAACCGCGGCACCTCTAACAAGGAGCGGCGGAACGTGTCCGCCGATGCCCATGGATAGCCGATGGGAAGCGCCTCCGCTAATCTCATCGTCCCCTCATGGACAGGGCGAACGCGTTTCGCCCCTCCTTGCGCAAGCGTCCTGTGAAGCGATAAGGTGAAACCGCGGAAACTGTTAGAGCCGGATCCGCGACTCGAATTCCGGCATCCCGGGATGCGCAGCGCCGCTTCCGAATACCGCACCATCCGCAGTATCCGAACCATCCCGCCCGCCCGCCGTGGTGATGAACATCCGGTCAAGCTCCGCGCCGCCGAAGCAAAGCGAAGTCACTTTCGCCACCGGGACTTCGATCTTCCCGAAAACTTTCCCGGAAGGATCGTGGCACATCACGCCGTGCCCGTCCCAGCGCGCCGACCAGACATTTCCCAAACCATCCACCGCCAGGCCGTCGGGAATGCCTTCCTCCGCAGCAGCCTGATGGAACAGGACGGGGGAAGACAGCTCGCCGGTTTCGCGGTCATACGCGTATCGGAAAATCCGCCGGGTGGTGGAGCAGGTCCAGTAGAACGCCTTGAGATCCGGAGTGAAACCCATGCCGTTCGAGCACCCGGTGCCGCGCCACAGGCAGGTGATGGAGCCGTCCAGGTCCACCCGGTAAAGCCCGCCGCTCTCGTTCGTCGTGCCGATGCTCCCGGCGAAAACCCGCCCCTCCGGATCGGCGATCACATCGTTGAATCGTTCCAGCCCGTCATCGGCATACCGCAGCATCACCTCGACGCCGCCGCCGGGATGCAGCAGGGCGAGATCATTCACCCGGAAAAGCAGCAGGTCGCCATTGGCCTGGAAGGTGAACCCGCCCACCGGAACGCCCTCGTAAATGATCTCATGCCGCCCGCCTTGCGGATCGAAGCGGTGGATCTTTCCCGCACCGATATCGGTCCAGTAGAGGCGTTGTTCCCGAGCGTTCCAAAGCGGATTTTCGCCGAGATGGCAGTGCTCGTTGATGAGCGGGCGGACGGTATTCTGGATCATGGCATGGGATTAGGGCTGGCTTATCATCGCAGGGAACATTCCGGCGCGCAAGCGATCGCACAGCGTGAAAATATCATAAGCCGCCCATCGTAGTAAACCGGATGATGGACACGATTGAGAAACTGAACATCGGCATCGCGGGTGTCTGCGGGCGAGGTGCCGCTTACAAGGCCATTTGCGAAAGCATGCCCGGCGTCAGGGTGCATGCCGTCTGCGACACGAACCCGGACGCGCTCGCTGAAGCCGCAGGGAGCGATGGGGTGATCCTGCGATACGGGCGCTTCGACGACATGCTGGGCGCGCCCGGGCTTGATGCCGTCATCGTGGGGACTCCCATGCACCTGCATGTCCCACAAAGCATCGCCGCCCTCCAACATGGGTTGCATGTGCTTAGCGAGGTGGCGGCCGCCGTTTCCATGGAGGAATGCGAGAGCCTGGTGCGCACGGCCTGCGGTTCGAAGGGTGTTTACATGCTCGCCGAGAACTACACCCACATGTTGCCCAATGCGATGATCGACGAGATGGTGCGCCGGGGCATGTTCGGCACTCCCTACTATGCGGAGGCCGAGTATCTCCATGAGATCAGGGAATATGCGGTGAAGACACCGTGGAGGCGCAAATGGCAGCTAGGTATCGACGGGATCACCTATGGCAGCCATAGCCTGGGCCCCATCCTGCGGTGGATGCGCGGTGACCGGATCACGCGCGTTTGCTGCGAAGGCACGGGCACGCGCCACAACGACGCGGAGGGCAATCCTTTCTGTCAGGCCAGCAGCACGATGCTCGGCAAGACCGCCAACGGGGCGTTGGTGAAAGTCAGGGTCGATCTGCTCTCTGATCGACCCGAAGCCGCCACCAACTATCAGCTCCAGGGCACCGACGGCGCCTACGAGTCCGCCCGCGCCGATGGCGAAAGGAACCGCGTCTGGTTGCGCAGGTTGTCCGCCGATCCCCGCGAATGGATGGATCTTGAGAAACTGAAGGACGAGTTCCTGCCCGACCGGTGGAGGAATCACCATGATCGCGCCATGACCACCGGACATGGCGGCAGCGACTACTTCGTGATCCTGGAATTCTTGGACAGGATCATACGTCCCCCCGCATCTCCGGTCGGCATCCACGAGGCCATGGACATGACCTTGCCGGGCCTCTGCAGCCAGGAGTCGATCCGGCGGGACGGCGAGTGGATCGAGGTTCCCGACTCACGCGGCTGGGTTACTGACGACGGGCAGTAAAAAATCCTTCATGTTTTCCACACGGGATTCCGACCCAACGTAGGAATGTCGGATTTATCCATGAAATGGGCTTCGTAACTCCATTGTCCCTGCGGATCACCGTGCTGACTGTTCACCACCAATCGATCCCCGATGAAAAACGAATACCTCTTCATTCCGCTGCTGTTATTTGCCGCCCTGTCGATCGCACCCATGGAGCTGGCGCGCGGCGAAGAACCCAAGCCTGCCGTCAAACCCCGTTATGCCACCGGAACGGAGGTCGACGCAGCGCCCGTCGTCGAGCCGGGGACACCCGTCGGTAAGCTTGCCTTGCCTTTCACTTTCTATCGTCAGCCGGAGATGCCCTTCATCATCGAACTGTCCGAACAGATCACCCCCCTTTTTCCCCGCCTCCGGTCCGGCCACCCGCTCTTTCAACGGCCTTCACCCCAAAAGCAATTTCCTAGCAATTATACCCAGGCGGCGAAGAGCATGGGCATGACAACCCGCGAGGTCATGATGGCCATGAAGGAAGCCGATATGTCGCAAGACCGCTCGCAACTCGCGTTGCAAGGGTTCACAAACATCAAAGCACTGCCCGCCGAGACCATGCGTAAGGTGCGAGAGATCGACCCCAAGCGATACGAGGAGGTGATACAGGCGACGAGACGGCAGGCGTCGCGGGTTGACTTGCGAGATCGGTGAAATAGCTCTCGACACGGTGCGGGTTTTACCACAGGTTCTCCTCGCTGCACCGCAGCAGCTAGCCATCGAAGGCTGTTTATTTTTACGCAATAAAAGCGGTTGGAAAAGATAAGAAAAAACACAACAAAAAAGGGCATCTGCTCTTGTACCGTGGAATAAATTAAACATTTACACTCATGAAAAAAACGATTGCCCTATTTATTATTTGCTTGATAGTGAGTAATTTAATTGCTCAAGACGAATTTAGTATAGCCAAAGTGGGAGAACAAGTTCCAGAATTTTCAATTACTAAATCAGATGGTAGCGTGTTGAATATTAATGACTTGAAAGGAAAAGTTGTAATGATTAATTTCTTTGCTACTTGGTGTGGACCTTGCGTAATGGAGCTGCCAGAAGTTGAAAAGGAAATCTACAATAAATTTAAAGATGAAAATTTTGTATTGCTGGTGATTGGTCGTAACCATACCTACCCTGAGCTTGAGAAATTCAATAAATTTTCATTTCCAATGTATTCAGACCCCAATAGACAAATTTTCGATATGTTTGCCAAACAAAGTATTCCACGAAATTATTTGATTGACAAAGATGGCAAAATTGTACTTGCAACTGTGGGCTACGTTGAAGAGGAATTCAAACAATTTCCGAAAAAAATTGAACAACTTTTAAAATAAACTCGAAAAATTGAACGTGAAATTTGTTGTGACAAAATTTCTATCTTTTTTTGTTTATTTGTTGTAAGTCAACAGATTACAGCTCAGAATAGGCATGTAGTGCACCGTTTCCTTAGCTTAGTGACTGTGCGTTTGGATTTGATAAGACTTAGTTAGTTGAATGATCCGCCGCAGTTTCTCAGGACCTTTCGTCCAGACAAACGGGCCGCAGGTCTTATTATGTTCGCTCACGAAGTCTTTGAGGAACCGGACAAGCTTCTTGTTAGATCGGTGCACGGATTGCTGGAGTCCTTGACGCGTCAAAATCGAGAAAAAACATTCCGCAAGATTCACCCAACTCGCATGAGTGGGTGTATAGTGGAAGCTCACCAATGGGTTTCCCTCCAGCCACTCCTGGGCCAGTTCGCCTTTGTGAGTGTTCAGATTATCCATCACGACACACAGGCGCTGTC
>JBFZFJ010000380.1:0-8835 GCA_041306405.1 Verrucomicrobiales bacterium
TTTCATCAACCGTCGTCTCGAAGCCGTTCAGCCCGACTGCGAGTTCGTCCAAGCCACGACGAGGCACGGTGCCTCGGCGGAGGGCTTCAAGGATTTCTTTCCGCTTTTGCGCGCTGATTACCGGTGCATCCATCAGAGTTTGAGTTGAAATTGGCTGGCGAGCAGTTTGCGGTTCAGACGGACTGTGTCGGAGTCCCTGTCGATTTCAAGAATCTCATAGCTGTCCACATTGGTGAAGCGGGCTACCCGTGACAGGACACCTTGCATCCGCAGTGACTGTTCACCGATTGCCTGAGCCAACGCACCCATCAGCAACGTGCCGCCATTGGCGTCGAGCGCCGACAGGACATTCCGCATGTGATCCTTGTTAGGCGCTGCCCGGCCAAGCAGACGATCTTGTTCCGCATAGACATCGGACTTCAGGAACTCCGCCATCCAAGCCGGCTCGCCGGGAGATTCGACAGCCGGGACTAGCGGTTCCTCAAACAACGGCAGCTCATTGACATTCGTGACGAGCTTCTTCTTCGCCTTGAGTTTGATGGGCGTGGCAGGCACGATCTTGACATTGCCGTCGCCTGGTAAGACCCGTTGCCAGTTCCACCAGTCCGGCTGAGGTGCGTCCACAGCTTCGTAGCCCTCGATCTCATCCTCGGGCGCGGCGAACACTGCCAGTGGAATCAGCACTTCCAAATCGCAAGCGCCTCCATGATACCCAGCCGACTTCTGGCCATAACGCAAGGTTTCGGTGATCGGTAGAATGACGGACGGCGCACCGATTGCGGCCTCGATTCTCGACCCGGAAAACTTCCGCTCACCCTCATCGCTGACCTCGCCATGGCGGAAGCGCGCTTCCCCTTCAGATTGGCGCTCGATCATCTTGGTGTTCTCCATCTCCGGGATATGACCGTGATCGCTCGTCAGGACAATCAGGCGCTTGCCCTGGTCCGCAGCTTCGAGAATCGCGGGCAGAATGCCAATGTCCTGCACCTTCCAGTCGAGCGATAGCTGCCCGCCGGTTTTTAGTTGATCGTCGATGGCATTGAGCACCACCGCGACCACTCGATGCTCGCTGCCGGCGAGGGCATCGCGCACCTTGATCGACAAGGCACTGCTGTCCCCGGATCCAAGATCGCCCTTGATGAAGAGCAGCGGCTTGCCCTTGCTTCGGACATTGGCCAATGCGGCATGCTCACGGAACGCGACGGCCTCGGTATTGCGAATCCCCGCCTGAACCTTCCCTGAGAAAAGCGCCCAGCGCGAGTGCTGGGTCACGCTCGGCAGCACGCTCATGACCCGTGTTGGAAATTCTTCTCCCACCCGCCGCTGAGCCGCCCAGCCTGATTGTTCGAGGCTGCGTCCCAGTTGGTGGAATGCGGGGAAATTCATGCCGTCCATTACCAGCAACAGCACCGGCCGCTGCGAAGCCAGTGGTTCCACGCATTTGGCGACCACGTCCTCGATGGGGATCAGCCCCTTGCCGCCGCTCTCGTTGTCGCAGTGCCAGTGGCAAACGCGCTCGCCGAAATCAACCTGCGCTTCGATGCGGGCCTTGGCCATCCGCCGGACCAGCCGCCCATACACTTCCGCGACCTCGGGAAGCGGATCACCCCACGACAGGGAAAACCTCGCCCAGTCGATGAACGAATCATTCGCCGCGAACTCCCGGGCGGCGTCGTTCAGACCGGTCGCCCGTTTCCGCTGGGGAGCGAAGTTCGCTTCGTAGCCGGCCAGGCGCGCCGCCATTTCCGCCCGTGCAAGCCGGACGGTGTGGAGTTGGGCCAGCGCGTGGTTTTGAAGCTGGCGCAAGCTGTTGAAAACCGCCCGGCTTCCGGTTTCCCACTTTCGCTTGCCAAGGCGGTCGATGTCATCGGCGAAGCCCAGCCAGCGGTCCTTAAAGCCTTGTCTCGAATAACCGAAAGCAGATGCGAGAGGCAGCGCCCGGATACCTTCCAAAATGGCATCCACCTGCGCCGCAATGCGGTCGCGCTCCTCGGTCTGGCGCTTATCCAGCACCTCACGGGCCGCATGACTCCACGTCGCCGCCTCATTGGGTTTCAGTGATTTGCCGTTCAGATAGTTTTCCACACGGACCCGGGCATCCGCTGCGCCGTCCGTTTGGTCCAGGCGCTCGTGAAACAAATCACCAACGACAAGCCCCAACGGCAGATAGAGATTCGTCTGGTCTGTGGTGAAAAGACTTTCCAAACACCCCGCCACCTCGCCAGCACGTTCCCCGACCCAGTCGAAAAACGAAGGCACCAAATTCTTCTCCAGTGCCTCCACCGCCGCCCAGCGCTCCGCATCCAGGCTCCAGCGCAGGATTTCCACCAGATCCGGCCGTTGGTTGATCAATTCCGGCTGACGCAGGATCACGCTCCACGCGAAATCTAGATCCAAAGTGCCGCCGGGCGCCTTGCGTCCAGCACCGGCTGCACCTGACAGAATCAAAGCGTCCAGCAGTGCGTCGTCGTTGGAAATCCTCGGGTCGATCGTGACAGCCTGATAGATCTCCTTGAGCACTTCCCGCGGATCCAGGGTGTGGACGGTTTTCCCGGCAAAGCGTGCCCGTACATCCTCGCCGATGCGATCCTCATCGGTCCGCATCAACAGCAGCAGCCCATGACCATCCTCGCCGTCAAGGTCGAGCAGAAGATCCCTGGCCTCCAGATCCGAACGGCAGTCCGCCACCTTCACCGCCAAGCCATCGCAGCTGATTTCGGGAGCGCCGGCATAGGTGAACTCGGTGCGGATCGCGAAGATGCGCTCCGATTCCCAACCCCGGCGGTCGCGCCACCGGTTGATCTGGGCCTTCAACTGTTCTGGAATCAAATTTGCCATGGTTCAGTTATCCGTTGTGGTCCGATTTCACCGTGATCTTGCGCTCGATTCCTTTGCTTGGAATCGACAGCGCTCCGGTCTTCAAGTCGATCCTAGCATCTTCACAGGCATGCATCAGCGCGTGCAGCGTTGGAGTGAGAACGATCATGTTCGAGCGTTCATCTTCACCGCCTTCGCCGAGAGGCTCGATGTGATGGACTTCCAAAAGCACGTCCACCAGTGACTCCGGCACCCAGTCCGGCAACTTGTCACCCTCCACCTGACTCGCCCGATAGAGCGACTTCAGATCACGGACTCTCTTCCGGTTGCGCTCCAGAGCGACGCGGTCATCGCCATACTTCAGCAGTACTTCGGCTTCGTCCGAACCGGACCATCCCGCCTTCGACACCACGTTTCTCGCTCCGCCTGAGACGCTTGGAATGACCACAGGCACAGTATTTACACCTCCCGTTTCCCCCGCCGACGGCGCAGGCGTGCCACCGCCACCCTTGGTCCCTTGAATCTGCCGTTGCAGGATCGCCAGTGCCTTGGAGTTAACTCGCTCGACCACCGGAGCCAGCGCGGCCACATATTCATTAAAGCGGAGAGCACTGAGAAGTTCGTTCTCCAGCTTCTCGGCTTCCTCTTTGAGCGGAGAATCAAGACCGAGCGCCAGATCCAGCGTCTTGCGATCGATCGGCAGGACGTGCAGCACGGACTCCGTCCCTTTGATGCTGGTCGAAATCGCTTCATCCGGCGACTCGCTCGTGAATCCCGCCAGCGCCTTGACCAGAGCACAGCCTTGGTTGGACTTGATCAGAGCGAGGAAACGCTGCGCCTCCCGGGCGGCGTTCAGGCGGTCGAAATCCTCATCCAGCCCCTGCCTTCCAGCCTCGGTGGCGAGCAGGCTGACCAGCTGGCTCACCGGCTTCTCGTAAGATACCGCCTCCTCGCGAACCTTTGCCGCAAATGCATCGAGCGTCTGCGCCGTCATCAGATTGGGAAGGCCGGCGAGACCTAGCAACGAGTCTTGGACAGTCCGCGCCTTCTCCCATTCCTCCTGCGTGGGCAGCTCCTGGGTCTTGAGCTTGCAGTCACCCGGCAGATCCTTGAGCGAGACCGCATACGAGCCGCTATGGAGAGAGAACGAGCAGTTCAACTGTGCCGCGCAGGCGAGGATGATCAGGTTTTCCAACATCGGAGGGATACCCCAACCGATCCACTCCCGCAGCTCCGAAACCTTCACTCCATCCAGCCCATCGGGAGCCTTGCGGCGGAAGTGATCCTTCCAGTGCTCGCCGGGCACGAAATACTGCGGTGCCATTTCGCCGAGCTTCAGCGGATTGACGATCATCCGGATCATGTCGCGCTGGCTCTTCTCCACCTCGATCCGGCCTTCGCTCTGCTGGAGCGCGTCCAGGAACACATCAAGCACCCGCTGCACGAACGGAGCGGACAATTTCACGCTGTCGTCAAAATCCGGATGCTGCGGATACTGGCTGCTCATCGCCTGTTCCAGCAATTCGCTCATCGCCCCTTGCAGGTGGGTCGCGCCCGGGACGTGCAGTTGCAGTCCGGAGTCGAGGCTTTGGAAATGATCCACGCCATCCAGATTCCGCATGGTATCGATCACGCCGGTCTTGTCCTCCCGCAGGCCGTAGGCCGTCTGCAGGTGGGTGACCATGCGGTTGCGCAGGGCATCGCGTTGATTGGTGAGGATCGATTTGGCAGTGGTCTTGTCCTGCATCGAGAGATCGCTCACGTAGCCGTCAAAGGCGTGCTCCGCGAGGATCGTTTCCAGCTTCACCAGCTTCCCGAGATCCTGGAGTGCCTGCTGGCTGAAGAACGATGGCAACCACACCACCGTGCGGGTGGAGCCACGCTCTTCGCGATACTTCTGAAGCTGGGCGCGGTCCGCCGATGGCCCCTTGTTCGGATCCGCGTCGAGCGGATAGTCGATCACCAGTTTCCATTCGCCTTCGTTTGCTTCCAACAGATCGAAGTCCGCCTCCCAGACGTTCTTGAAGATCACCTTGCAACGGCGGTCCGTGCCGCGCCAGCGGAAGCCATGTTCCAGCCACAGCTTGTCCTCGCTGCGAAGTTCGAGTTGCTTGAAGAGGATCTCTTTCAGGCAGCGCAGGCGATTTCCGAAATTGTCCTGCGACGCCGCCTTGTCGATGATGCCGTCCACATCCACGCCTGTCAGTTGCAGGGAAATGATCGGCGGCGTGCTTTCATCCACCTTCAGCTGTCCTACCCGGCCCGCCCATTCCCGGAACTTGCCTTCCGCGATCGAGGCTTCCTGACCCTTGATCCGGGTCTTGATCGTGCCGTGGTTTAACGCGGAGAGTCGTGCTGGGGTGAGACCGCGGAGCGTCTCCACCTCAGGAGCGAGCGCCGCTAACAGCACGGTCTTGATCAGCCGGTCGTCGTTGCGGAGCGCCACCCGTTTCGGGTCGTCCATTGGCAATTCTTCAGCCGCTGCGAAGCTCAAGTCATGCGTCGCTTCTAGCATCGGCTTCAGGTTCTGCCGGTAGAGCTTATCCGCCGTTTGGAAATGCTTCTTCATCTCGCTGCTGAAGGCATCGTCCCCCTTGGCGATCTGATCGTAGAGGTCGCCCACCGGCACCAACTCTCCGAGCTGCATCGTATCCCGCTGGTCGACGAGAAGCTGAAGCAGAATGCGCAGGGCGGTGCGCTCCCGCTGGAGCAGCGATGAAACTGCCACCAGCGTATCCACCAGCGCCGGGCTGAACGGATAGAGATTCCGCCAGGCCTCAGGATTTGAGTTCGCCGTCATCAGCACATCACGCACCTCTTCACGGACCGCCACGGTCTCCGCGAACTTGGCGTCGATCGCGCTGCGGGCCGCCGCATTGATCGGTTTGAGCAGGCGCTCGGCTGCGATCTCGGGCAGGTTCGTATCGCCCATCTGAATCGTCTCAAAACGACCTTCGATGAATTTGAGCTGATCCAGGTAATTGAGGTTTGTGGCTCCGGCCACACTGTCACCCACCAGTTCTCGCAGATCCCGCTGCCGGGCGATGAAGCTGATGATGGGGACCGGCCGCCGCATCTCCTGTGCTTCCACCAGCTTCGCCAGCTTGTTCACCTCTTGATTGAGGAAGTCCACACTGCCTGAGCGACTGGCCAACCACAGGACGAGTTCGTCCAGAAACAGGATCACCCCGTCGTATTCCAAGCTCTTGGCATGGCGACTCAGCGCAGCCAGTCCCTTGTCGATGTCGAGATACTCACCTTCTTGAACGATCGATGTGATGAGATGCTGCACCAGATCACTCACCAGATCGCCGTGGCGGTCCGTGGTCGGATCCTCTGCGGCGGTCTCGTAGCTCTCCGCCGTCCATCCTCCGGAGAGCGAACCCCAACGCCCCCCCCCGCCTTTGTCGCCTTGGTTCAGCGCTTTGAAAAACGCCTCATCTCCCATCTGCACCCTCAGGCCAGAGGCATTTTCCAGAATCGCCTGGGAACGGAACAGTGGTGGCACCGGCGCATCCGGATGGTGCTCTGCCACCCAGTCCACGTAGCCTCCGAAAATTTTATCCTCCAGCGATACCGCCCCAATCATGTGATAGGGCACCATCAGGAATTTTTTTCCTTTCAGCCATGCGTCGTGCTTCTTCACCACCGGAGCCAATTTCGGCAGCGCCCTCGCCTCATGGTTCCCTGCCAGCAGCAGATCCAGCACCGCCATGAAGTGGGACTTGCCGGAGCCAAAACTCCCGTGCAGGTAGGTTCCGCGGCTCTTTTTGGAATCGATCGCTCCTTGGATAAAGCCCAGCGCGTCGTCGAAGTTCTGGACCAACTCCTTGGTGACCACGTAGGTCCCCAGCGTCGATCCCGGGTCTGCCACGCCGGCGGTGAGTTTCAGGACGAAGTCATCCTTGTTGACGCGCTCCTGGATGTGGATGAGTTCTTTGATTAACATAGGCTGCTATGGCTGTAAAAATTAGTTTCTAGGCGCTTGGGACGACTCTGGTTGCTTCAAAAACATCCGCGCATCGAAGGTCGGTAGCTCGAAGGGGCCTCTTGCGCTGCGGGAGGTAATGGTCAGCACCATTTCCCGGATCGCACCTAGCAGAAGGCTGCCGCCGTTCATTCGCACCAGATCGAGACGCTTGTCCTCGGCAAATTCCGGATGAACCTCGAAGAAGCCCAGAACGGACAGATGCCCTCGATAGCGGACCGGTTTCGCCTTTTCACTGGGGCCGAAGCGGACGTCCACGTTCATCTTCCAAGGGGAACCAACCGCCTCCTGTGTGGGTTCGGTGGCCGTCAGGGTGACCTCATAGGATTCGTTCTCCGGAGCCTTGAGGCAGTCCGGATCGCAGATGATTTCGACGTGGGTGAACACGTGCTGCTTGATTTGGATGGCGCTGAGCATGGCTTAGGCGAAGCAAAGGTTATCAAAACATGCGTCCAGAGCGACCTCGTGATCCCGGACGACCACTTCGTTCTTCCAGCCCTTTTCCCAGGCTTCTGTGAGGTGCGCTTCGACCACGCCGAACTGTTCGATGTGCATGAACACGAACGCACCGTTCAGGGTGTTACCCAAGGAGGCTCGCAGGCACTCATCGTTGGTTTCTGTCTGGACCACGCCTCCCAATTCGAGGCGCTTGATCGTGGCGATTCCGAGGCCGGTGCGATCCGCAAGTTGGTTCTGGCTCCACTTCATGCGTTCACGGGCGTCACGGATCTCGGTGGCGGTGAGCAGTTCGTGGGCGTGTTGGTAGGCGGCCACGGTGGCGCGCATTGACTCGTCCATCTCGGCATCGCCGAGCACGGCCACACCGCACTCGCTACATTTCCAGTGATGGTGTTTCACGGCAAAGGTCTCGCCGCGGAAATCCTTCTGGGTGCGGGTTAGGGCGCGGACGTAAGAGTCGTCCGCGCCGCAGGCCACACACTCGTCGGTGGGCGGTGCGGTTTTAGCGGTTTCTTTTTTCCGGTTGGTCTTCATGGCAGTTCAGGTATAGGTAGGTGGGATCGCCCATCTTGCTGAGGCGAATCCCGAATTTCAGATACATCCGTTTGCCCATGCCCGGGCTGTCCCAGGCAAAGGCGAACAACTCAACGTCTTCAAATCCTCGGTGGTAGCATTTGTAGGGTGGAAATGGCCCGGCGTAGCAGTCTGCTCCGCCAGCGGCTTGAATCTCGTGTAGAAATCCAGTGATTCGGTCATAGTGGTCGGCGGCATTGCTGCTGCCCAGTTCGTCCATGTCGGTCGTGAAATGGCGCTCCTCGTCGATGACGACCCGGCGACGAGCGGCAAGCGCGACGAGAGCGTCGTTTAGCTTGCGCGTGCGCTCCTTGTGGCTGGGTCGCTTGGACGAGTGGGGCATGGTTTGCTGTGAACATTGCGCGGGCTGGACTTGGTTTGGTATCACATGATACCGCAATCAAGCAAAATGTCCCGGCTTTTTCATCTATTTCGCTTTTCCTAAGTATTCATCCTCCCATCCGGATCTTCTCGATGTCCTCATCGGTCATGCGCAGGGTGTGGAGTTCGGTTTCGTAGAATTGCTGGTAGGTGGTGGAAATTCGGTCGCCGTATTCGGGATCGATGGCGTTGTGCCACTGGTGGAGCCAGGGGAGGAGTTCCTTGAGAGCGGCGAGGAGCGGGGCGAGTTTTTGCGGCTCCCAGCCCCAGGTTTCCTTGGCTTGTTGGTAGAAGGCGGTGAGGGCTGCAGCCTGTTGGGCGTGATCCCAGCCTGCCCAGGCGATGACCGGGGAGGCGTCGTGGCCGCCTTCCATGCCCGGGTAGAGAACCCAGCGCTCCTTCGGCACATCCAGTTTGCCGCGCAGCTTCCAGTAGGAGGACTTGAGGAAATCCTTGTCGCTATACTTCGGCGGCACCGGGATCTCGCCGACCCGCGCAAGCTGCTCCTTCCGCACCAGCTTCTTCAATTCCGCTTCACTGACCCCTGACTTCTGACCCCTGACCTCTTCTTCCACAGCATCTTCCGCGCGCTGCAGGTCCCAGGTCTTCTCCCACTC
>JBFZFJ010000381.1:0-5280 GCA_041306405.1 Verrucomicrobiales bacterium
ACGCAGTCGAGTGCGCGAGCCAAGCCAAGGACGAGGGCGCGTCTGGCGATGTCTTCCGCGACTGGATCGGCGGAGCTTACGAAACCAATTTCTCCTGCAATCCCATCTGGGACGCCGACTACGAAAAATACCCCGAACACCCGATCTGCCGTGGTCTGAAACCTTTCAAGATCAAGGACGAATGGTATTTTTCCATCCGCTTCAGCAAGGAAATGGCGGGCGTGAAATCCCTGCTTGTCGCCACACCCAGCGACGAAACCCGCGACGGCCCCTACGTCCATCCGAAGGGTCCCTACCCGCACATCCAGGCGAAAAAAGGCGAAGAGGAAACCATGATGTGGTGCGTCGAGCGTCCCGACGGTGGCCGCGGTGTCGGCTTCACCGGCGGCCATTTCCACGCGAACTGGGCCAACGACGAGTTCCGCAAGATCGCCCTCAACGCGATGCTCTGGATTTGCAAAATGGACGTGCCCGTCAACGGCGTGCAATCCGCCGTCACCGAGGAGGACATGCAGGCGAACCTCGACGACAAAAAGAAGAAATAATCCCACCTGAAACCGGTCCGGAGTTCATGGTTTACCGTGCTCTTCCGAAGACAACCTGAAGGCTGAACTCCGGGCGGCTTTCACCAGAAATGATAGAAACGCGGCCCCGGCAATGACCGGCAGGAGTGAGGCGGATGGATCTTCGAGCGCCTTCAGCGTCGCCCCGCTCACCACACACCAGAGCAGCGGGACCGGCAAAAGCAGCAGGAGCCAGAGCGGGCGCGCGATGATTAGAAGAATCCCAACAGCCGCGCAGACCGTGGGATCGGGAGCCAGCGCGAAGTATTCCGCACCCGCCAGTTTGCGGCCGGAAACCAGCGCCATGAACGGATAGACGGCCACCCCGAAAACCGCCAGAGCCATCCCGATCCAAGCGGTGACATCGAGCTGCGGCCGCGAGTCGAAGCGGCTGATGGAACCCCACACCAGCAGGAGAGTTCCCTGCGCGATAAACGCCCAACCGAAGACCCGCCCGACCGGAGTGAGTTCCGCATACAGCTGGAAATGAAAGGTGACGGCGGCGGTCGCCATCGCGGCGGCGAGGATCACCGCCACCGCACGCCCTTTCCCTAACACGGCGAGGACAATGACCGCGACTCCCAGCGCGAGGAACGCGGGCTGGAGCGGCCAGAACGCCTCGAACTGCCGTTCGAACAACCGGAAATACGATGCAGGCAGGAACGGAATGAAGTTTCCGACCGAGTAGGTGCTGAGGTCGTCGATCACAGTTTTTCGACGTCTTGGATCATGCGCTGGCGGGTCTCCGCATCGGGCACGCGCCCGCGTCCGGCAGCCATGTTTTCGGCGAGGTGCGCGAGCTTGCTGGTCGCGGGGATGGCGCAGGTGACAGCGGGATGGGAGACCACGAATTTGAGGAGGAATTCCGCCCAAGTCTTGCAATCGAATTCCGCCACCCACTCCGGCAGAGGCGCCTGTTTCTTCATAAGCTCACCACCGTCGAGCGGGCGGTTGGCGATGACGGCGATTCCCTTGTCGGCGGCGAGCGGCAGCAGGCGTTCCTCGACTTCGCGATGGCTGATGTTATAAGTGAGCTGGATGAAATCGAGGTTGCCGGCCTTCATGATTTTTTCCATGTCCTCGTGCCGCCGGCCGTGGGAAGTGGTGATGCCGACGTAGCGGACCAGGCCCTCCTTCTTCATTTCCCGCAGCGTGGCGAGGTGCGGTTCCCAGGCGACGAGATTGTGGACCTGCATCAGGTCGAAGGTCTTGACGCCCCACAACGCGGCGGATTCCTTGGTCTGCTCGCGGGTTTTGGATCCGTCCTCGGTGAAGATCTTTTCGGCGGAAAAGAGCGTTTTCGGAATCCCGGTTTTCTTGAGCGCGTGGCCGATCACCTCGCGGGCGGAGCCATACATCGGCGAGCAGTCGAGCATGCCGCCGCCGGCGTCGAAAAACGCCTTGAGGACTGCGGTGCAGCCGTCCCGCAGGACCGGGTCGCTGCCGACATTGAAGGTGCGCCAGGTGCCCATGCCGATGACCGGCAGGGCCTCGCCGCTGGACGGGATCTTCCTGGTGACAGCCTGCTTTTCCCGACCGAAAACGGATGATGGCGATAGGGTCAGGGCGGTGATTCCCGTGCCCACGAGTTTCAAGGCGTTTCTGCGGGTGATGCTTTGAGTATTCATAACTTCGATTAGGTTGTTGATGGGGTTTTCCGAGAGCCGAACGTGAAGGTGCCTAGCAGGAGAACAAAAAAAGTGAGAACGAAGATCTTGTTGATGAACCAGTTGGTTCTCCAGATCGACCACTCGTGATCGGGGCTGGAGAGAAATCGATGAAACAGCGTTACGATGATGATGATCTCAACCACCGACATGACGATGGCCAGAGTGCGGGTGTAGGACGGCTGGCGCAGCAGCGCCCAGCCCATCCAGAGGTGCGCCACCGGCCACAGATCCCAGAAAATGTGGGCCGTGAGCGGCTCACCGCGGGCCGCCGAGAAACCGATGGGGAACAGGTATTTGATGACGATCGTCCATGCCACGAGGATGAACAGGAAATGGGCGAGAAAGACAATCCAGCCCCCCGCTCTGGTGCGGGCGGTGAGGCGATCGATGGCCGGAGTCGAGTTCATCATTTGAAATCGCACACTGGCCGAGATTGCGGCTTGAGTCAAACTCCCGATGACGGGAATGCCCGCGGACACTAACTGCATCTTTCGGCGATCCTTACTCGCGCAGGTCGAGCCCGCCCATCAGTCAGGTTGTTTCACGATGCTGACCGTCTCGCCGTCGGCGAACTTGGTGCGCATGAGGTCGCCGGGCTTGAGCGTGGCGGCGGAGTTGACGATTTTCCCGTCCGCCCCGAGGGTGATCGAGAAACCCCGCTGGAAGGCGGACTCCGGTCCGAGCGTGCGCAGCAGGCCGCGCAGGCGGGCGAGTCGCTCCGCGCGTTGGTCGAGGCTGTTACGGCCGGCGCGCTCGAAGCGCTCCCGCAGGCGGGCCACCGTTTCCAGGCGCCGCTCCAGCACGCGCGCCGGATGACAGGCGCGGTGGCGGGCGTGGGCGTCGTACACGCGCGGGGCGAGCGACTCTAACGATGCGCGCGCCGCTTGGGAAAGCTGGCCGCGCGCGGAGTCCAGTCGCATGACCGACTCGCGAAGGAGCTTCTCGCCATCGCGCTGGAGCACGCCGCGTTTCAGGGCGTCCACCGCGAGTTGCGAGCGCGTCAGCCGCTCGCGGGTGACGCGCGCCATCCGCCGGCGGATCTGCGCCAGCCGGGCTAACAATTCTGCGCCATCCGCCACGGCCAGCTCGGCGGCGGCGCTCGGCGTGGGGGCCCGCAGGTCAGCGACGAAATCCGCGAAGGTGAAATCGATCTCATGCCCGACGGCGGAGATGATCGGGATCGGGCAGGCGGCGATGGCGCGTGCCACGACCTCCTCGTTGAAATTCCACAAATCCTCGATGGATCCGCCGCCGCGACCGACGATCAACACATCGCAGCGCGGATAGCCGAATTTCTCCGGTTCGCCCATCTTCGCGATGGCCTGGGCGATCTCCATCTCCGCTCCCCTGCCCTGCACCCGCACCGGGAAAAGCACCGGCTGCACCCACGGCGCGCGGCGCGTCAGCACGTTGAGAATATCCTGCAGCGCAGCGCCGGTGCCGGAAGTGATCAGGCCGATGGTCCGGGGAAACGGCGGGATCGCCTGCTTGCGGTCCGCGTCAAAAAGCCCCTCGGCATGCAGCTTGCGTTTCAGCGCTTCGAACTTCGCCTGCAAGTCGCCGGTGCCCGCGCGCTCGGCTTTCTGGACGATGATCTGAAGCTGCCCCCGCGCCTCATAAACACTCGCCTCGGCGAAAACCCGCACCTTCGCCCCGTCCTCCAGCGCGTCCGCACCCTCGCGCTTTCTTGCGCCGAACATCGCGCACGAGATCTGCGCGCCCTCGTCCTTCAGCGAGAAATACCAATGCCCGCTGCCCTGCTTGCGCAAATTGGAAACCTCGCCCTCCACCCACGTCTCGCCGATCTGCACTTCCAACAGATTCTTCATCCGCCGCAGCAACTGCGTCACGGAAAGCGCCTTTTCCTCCGAGGTCTTGGGTTTCGAAAACAAATCCACGCCGCAATCTGGCAAGTGCTGGAATTTTTTCGAGCGGTAAAATCCATGGACCTCCATCCGGGTCACCCGCGCGAGAGTCCGAAGCGCCACAGCCAGACGAACGTCAGCAGGATCGCCGCAAGGCCGACGTGGAGCACCTGCACCCATGAGTAAATATGGACCTGCGCCATCACCATGCCCAGGACCATCTGCGCGAGCACGATTCCCAGCACCACCCGCTCGACCCTGCCCGCGCCGCCGATCCGGTGGCGCTTAGCCAGCACGAAGGCGAGCAAGGCACCGACGAGCACCACCCAGGAAAAGCTCCGGTGGAACAAATACTTCCACGAGCTTTCGAGCTCCGTCGTCCATGTGGACCTCGGCGCGTTGACGTGCAACTTCGCCAGCTCGTCGGTCATCTCCCGCACTTGCGCGCCGGTAACCCCCTCCGCGACAATCACGACTAACAACAGAGTCACCGCCATGCGGAGTTTCGCCAGCGGCGCGGCCTCCATCCGGATCCGCCACGGCGTGTCGGTCCCCCGCCACGCGCAGTAGGCCAGCGTGCCGAGCAGGCCCATCGCCAGCGCGAGATGGGTCGTTAGGACTCCCGGACTCAGGCCGCTGTAAACCACGCGCGCGCCCATCCAGGCGTTGATCAGCACCACCACCAGCGAGGTGAACGCCATCCAGAACACCAGCGGCCGCTTCTCGCGCTGCCAGAAGGCGGCGATGAACGTGGCCAGCGAGAAGAAGCCCACCGGCAGGCTCGTCATCCGGTTGAGAAACTCCGTCCACACATGCCGCGGATTGAACTCCCGCCGCAGGCTTTCCTCCGTGATCGTCGCCGGATCGCGGCCCATCCGCTCCGCTTTCTGTTGGAACCGC
The DNA here is from genome assembly GCA_041306405.1 of Verrucomicrobiales bacterium. Taxonomy (GTDB): domain Bacteria; phylum Verrucomicrobiota; class Verrucomicrobiia; order Verrucomicrobiales; family Akkermansiaceae; genus Luteolibacter. The sequence continues at coordinate 4,999 of JBFZFJ010000381.1, forward strand.
TTGACCGGCAGTTTCGAGAAATCCACATCCTCCACCTTCGTCGGCGGGATCAGGCAGCCCCAGCAGGTCGGCCAGTCCGGGCAGCCCATCCCCGCCCCGGTCACCCGCACGATCGCGCCCACGAACATCAAGACCAACACGGACACCAAGGCCCCGGTGGCCAGTTTTTGAAAGCGCGTCATCCCCATGCGCCGACCATGCGCGGGCAGCCCCGGATTTCCAGCGCAAATCCCGGACGGGCTTGTTTCACTCCGCCCCGCTGCATTCCCGCCCACGAAAAAG
>JBFZFJ010000382.1:0-3209 GCA_041306405.1 Verrucomicrobiales bacterium
GCCCTCCGGCAGAGCCGTACCCTGCGGACGACGCTCAATACTCACTTCGCATCCGCTCGATACCAGTCACTTACGGCGCAATCCCCCAGAAATCCAGTTTTGCTCCGTCGCCGGTGTCTAGCTTTGAACCGTCTCTGTCTAGTTTTGCTCCGGCCCCGACATCCGCAAGCATGAATGCCGCCGGGTTGCACGGCTCCGCAAGCAGTCAACCACCGGTGATGGTAACCGATGCTTTGAGGAACGAACATCTAACCGGAATGCCCTCCCGAACCAGAGCTTCCCGTTCGGACATCAAGTAAATCAAGCATCGGTTACTTCCTCCCTAAATCGCTGGAAAACGCCATGTTCCACGAATCTCCGTCAAAAATCCCTCGCCAAACCCGCCCGATATCACGCACCCTCCGACGGAACGAATTGCAAAGTTCGCCACTTTTCAATTGCTCCCGTAGGAGCACTCAGACGTTCACCAAGAATATGCCTGATGACAGCGTCCAAATTCAGAATCATCCCTTGAACACTCAACAAAAGACACTGATCCCCGCAGGCAAGGGCTTGCTCAGGACGCTCCAACTCGGGCTGCTCCTCAGTAGCATCGGATGGGGAATTTCGTTTATCTTCACCTTCACGACCTGGAATTTCGCATCCGACCAGTTGTTTCTGATGGGTGCCGGCCGGATGGAATATGATCCCCTGCTCGACTATTGGCTACGGATGGCATCCGCTGCGTTTGGATGCATCGGCATCGCATCGGCGCTTGCCTGCCTCCGCCCCGCGTTCTTTCAAGGGCTGATCGTTTTGCTTGGGCCGTTCCATCTGTTTGTTGGAAGCGTGCTCGCCGCGTCGGCAGTCCTCAATCATTTGAATACCGAGTCCCATCCCACTTTCGTCGCGGACATCACTTTTTGTTTCGTCACGGCCATTTTGATCATCGTCCCCCTTGCCGTCACCTTGCTCCGGGGAGGACGACAAGCCTGACGTCGTTAGCCGAAAATCATCTCTTCGATCCGCTTCTCGGAAACCTTGCCGAGCAGCGGGATGTCCGGGGCGAAAAGCGAGACGCGGAATTCCTCCAGCGCCCAGCCGTGCGGCCAGAAGCGCGGATCTTCGGGCTTGGCGGTCCAGCGCTGGAACCACGGCTGCCACAGGCGGTGGAGGCGTTGCATTTTCTCCAGATCCTTGACGAGGGGCAGCGAGGAAAGCCGACCTAGCCGCGAGCGGATGGCGCGCAGACGGCGCGGGTATTCGCGCAGGCCGGCGAAGCCGGTGCGCCAGGCGAAGTCCTTGCGGAAAAGCCAGGCGAGCTGCTCCTCCAGATCCTCCGCGATCTCGCCGAGGTTGCGGTCCTGGCGGTTGGCGGCGATCCAGCGCTGGATTTCCGGCAGGATTTCGAAGATCTCGTCCATCGACTTGCCGATGACGGCGGCGGCTTCATACCAGTGTCCCCTCGCCTGCTCCTTGAGCGCGGCGAACTCGTCGGGCGAGCGCGGGAAAGCCCCTCTCGCGGCTCCTTCCGCGGCGAGCAGGATAAGCGTGTCCAGCGTGGTGCCGCCGGGACCGAGGCGCGGCAGCTCGACCTTGGCCATCAGACCGAGCGGGAATTTCTTCTTCAGATAGGCGACCTGGTCGGCGTGGGCCAACCACAGCAGCCGCGCGCCGCCCGCGCGGTGGGATTCCGCTGCCTCGGCGGCGCAGGTGAAGGCGCGGACGCCGACGGTTTTGCCCTCGTCCACCAGCGCCGGATAGGCCGCGCCGCCGGGTGTCATCACGAGCTCCGGCAGGCTCTCGCCGTCCCACGTGCTGATGCCCTTGCGCTCGATGTCGGCATTCGCGGCGGCCTCGAAGCGGACGCGCATGCGGTCGGCAAGCTGGAGCTTGAGCACGGCCACGTCGTCGCCCATCGCGAGTTCGTTGGCGTCGTCATCGCAGACCCAGATTTTCGTGACGAGCTCGGGCGGGAGCTTGCTGGTGTCGAATTCGCCGACGGGGACATAGACTCCGTTGCGGTCCTTCATGTGCTCGGATAGAGCATGATAGATCGAGCGGTCCTTGGGTGCGAAACTCCAGAGCTCGGCGAAGCTTTCAGCCGCGGGGCCGATGGGCTGGCAGATACGGCGGTAGTCCTTCGGCAGCGAGCGCAGCAGGATCTCCGCGCGCTCGCGCAGGTTGCCATCGGCACCCCAGGCGGGCAGCCAGTCGGGGAGTTTCGGCAGTTGATCGACGTGAACACCGAGCGTCACGCCGTCGTCGCGCTCGCCCTGTGCGGTGTGATAGTAGAGCGAGTATTCCTGGCCGCCGTGGGTGATGCTGTCGGGGAAACCGGCGAGGCCGAGGTATTCGAGATCCTCGTCCACCACGTCGCCGACGCCGAGCATCAGGACGTCCTCGTTTTTCTCCAGCCACTTGTGAAACGCGGCGGCGGTGTTGATGTCCTCGGGGATGCGCTCCTCGTAAAACCGCAGCACCGCCTCGTCGCTCCACAAGCCGCCGGGGCGGCGGAGTTTCTGTTCGATCGCCTCGATCTCGCCGCGCATTTCGAGCACGTGGTCGAGGAACTTGCAGCGCTTCCGCAGGCCGTTGCCGATGATGCCTTCCCGCAGGAAAATTGTTCTAGCCGCCTTCGGATCGACGCGGCCGTAGTGAATCCGCCGCCCGGCGACGACGGGCAGGCCGCCGCAAATCACGGTTTCCTTGCCATAGACCGCGCCCTGGGCTTCGTCCCAATGCGCCTCGCCATACTTGCTCTTGCAAAGGTGCGGCGCGACTTGCTCGACCCACGCGGGGTCGATCCTGGCAACTCGCCGCGCCCACAGCCGCGAGGTTTCGACGAGCTCCATGCCCATCACCCACTCGAAGCGCTTGGGCAATGCAAACAGGCCGGAGCCGGGGAACACCGCGAAGAAGCCGCCGTTCGCACTGCGGTAGGATTTCGACTCGCGGTCCCACACGCCGAACTGCCGCGGCACGCCGGCGAGCAGCGCCTTGTGGAGCGTGGCGTAGTTCGCCGCGCCGGATAGATCGTCGCCGATTCCGCCGATCTTGAGCTTCCACTCGCGCTCCAACAGATCGGCGAGCTCGTCGCGGACGTTCGCCCACTCCATCACGCGGCGGGCGTTGAGAAAGGCGGGACCGCAGAATTTCCGCAGGGCGTTGCGCTGCCAGCGGCCGCGGTTGTCGCGGAATTTCGCGAGGTCGTTCCAGAGGCGGAGGAG
>JBFZFJ010000383.1:0-5153 GCA_041306405.1 Verrucomicrobiales bacterium
TCCGACCGGGGCGATCACAGCATCAGGCGCTGGAATACCTGAGAGAACAGTGCTTTGCGCAGAAAGTTCAATGGATTCTTGAGGTGGATTTGCGCAAGTTTTTCGACACTGTCGATCATCGACAGATGCAGGAGCTTTTGAGCCGTCGGGTGCAGGATGGAGTGATAACCCGCTTGATCGGCAAATGGCTGCAAGCGATCAAGGAATGGGGGATGGAACACCGTCACCTGCCCATGAAGGAGCAGCAGCGCAAGCTCAACGAGAAGCTGCGTGGACATGACGGCTACTACGGAGTCACTGGAAACATCCGCATGCTGTCACGGCTGCGGTATGAAGTGGCAAAGTTGTGGCGTAGGTGGCTACAGCGGCGCAATCGCAGCAGTAGCCCGAACTGGGAACGGTTCCAAGGCATGCTGAGTGTCTTCCCCTTATTTCCTGCTCGCATCATACACTCCAAAATGCAATGAAACCACAACCCTCAGGAACCGGATGCGTTAATTGCGCTCGTCCGGATCAGTGGGGGGCGTCGTCCGGCCTTCGGGTCGGGCGGCCCTATCCCGGAAGCAATCAATTAAAATTCGTATGCAATTTGGCTCCAGTTTCCACCAGACACCCAGTTGCTGGCAGCGACTCTCCCGCTGGCTGACCGCCGGAATCCTCATCGCCGGCCCGGGCGCTTTCGGAATTGCCACCGCCGAACCGCTGATGCGCGTGACGACCGATGCCGCATCGGGGCAGGCCGTGGTGCTGGAAGGCAATACCCGCGTGTTGCAGTACAACCACCAGACGGTCACCCCGCCGCCGGAGACCTTGGCCAAGATCGCGGCCGCTAATCTGAAATATGCCCGGCCCCGCAGCGATTACATCCATCTGCTGTTAGGCCCGTCCGGCGAGGAGCTGACTCTGGACTGGGCCGTGGACCATCCTCATCACCGCGGCATTTATTGGGCTTGGCCGGAGGTGATGTTCGACGCTCAAACGGGCGACCTGCACGCCCTGCAGCGGGTGTTCGCCCGGCCCGACGGCGAGCCCACGACCCGCAATGGCGACGAGGCAGCCGTGATCGAAGCTCAGAGTGTCTGGAAGTGGGAGGACCAAACACCCATCGTGCGCGAAAAGGTCTGCATCCGCGCGGAAAAAGCCGGGCCTCACGGCCGCCGCATTGACCTCACCATCACCCTCACCGCAGTGGCCGATGGCGTGACCCTCGCCCGCCGGGAAACCGACAAGTACGGCGGCCTCAATAGCCGGTTCGCCGCCGCCAAGGCGCTGGTGCTCACCCACCACGCCGATGCCGAAGGAGCCACCCCACGCATGGCGTGGCATCGCGCGGTCGGCACTTGGAGCCCCTCGACCACGCCCGCCAGCGTGACGATTTTTGAAAGCGCGGCCAACCCCGGCTACCCGGCGGATCACGTCGAATTCCCGGAGTTGGCGTGGTTTCAGCCGACGTTTCCGAAAGCCGGCACCCGCCACTCACTGAAGCAAGGCGAACCCCTGACCCTGAAATACCGCTACTTGATCCGTGGCGGCGATGCAGGAGACGAGAAAGTCCTGCGCGACGAGTGGCTCAAATTCAATCCACCCCAACCCACATCCATCCCATGACCTCCCTGACCTCCCTGACCTCAAGACGACGTTTCCTCCAAGGCGCGACCGCCGCCATTGGCTTTCCCACGATCATTCCCGCCTCGGTGCGCGGCCAGAACCCGCCGTCGTCGCGCGTCCGACTCGGCATCATCGGCACCGGCGGCAAGGCCATGGGCGGCGCGCGGAATTTCCACTCGGCCACCCCGATCCAAATCGTCGCGCTCGCCGACCCCAACCGGCCTAACATGAAGCCTTTCCGCGACGCCTTCGGGGTGCCGGAGGATCGCTGCTACGCTGACTTCAACGAGCTGCTCGCCCTCAAGGACGTCGATGCGGTGCTGGTCGGCACGCCGGATCACTGGCATGTCCCGGTGTCCATTGCCGCCGCGAAAGCGGGCAAACATGTGTATTGCGAGAAACCGATGAGCGTCTCCATCACCGAAGGCCAGACCCTGGTGAAGGCGATTCGTGACAGCGGCGTGGTTTTCCAACATGGCACCCAGCTCCGGTCGCAGGCCTGCACCCGGATCGCTTGCGAACTGGTCCGCAACGGCTATTTCGGCAATGTCCGCAAGGTCGTCATCGGCTCGCCACCCGGCCTGGCCATTGGGCCGGTTGCCCCGCAGCCGGTGCCGCCCACGCTGGACTGGAAAATGTGGGCCGGCCCCGGCGCCCCGGTGGAATATCGCGATGTCATCGTCGGTGATATCCCCGGCCAGGGGTTGCGCGGCTGGTATTTCATGAAACGGTTCTGCCCCTCCGGCTGGGTCGCGGGCTATGGCGTGCATGACATCGATCTCGCCCACTGGGGGCTCGGCCTGGAACAAACCGGACCGGTCCGCATTGAAGGCCGGGGCACCTTTCCCAAGGAAGGGCTGTTTGACACCGTGCTCGACTACGAACTCACCTTCACCTATGCGGACGGACGGCAAATTCTCATGACCGACACCGGAAAGAACCGCCATGGCGTGAAGTTCATGCATGAGAATGGCACCGACTGGGTGTTCTGCCGGTCCGAACTCGATGCCAGCAACCGCGACCTCCTGCGGGTCAAACTGAAGGACCGCGAAACCAAACTCTACGAGTCCAAACTTCACGAGCTGAACTTCATCGAGTGCATCCAAACCCGCAAGCCCACCATCACCCCGGTGGACGTGGCCCATCGGTCCACGAGCGTCTGCCATCTCGGCGCCATCTGCCTCGACCTCGGCCGGCCGCTGGCCTGGGACCCCGCCGCCGAGAAATTCGTGAACGACGACGAAGCGAACAAACGGCTGGCGGTATAACCCACTCCGACCACTTGTCCGCCGGATGGCGGTGCGAATGGAGGGAGCTTGATGGGTGAACAGCCAAGCACTTTTCCATTCGCGTCATCCCGATCATCTCAGGCCACGAGGCCAGTCAGGGCGCGGCGAGGCCGCCACTTTGAGGTAAAAGCTGAAAATCTGAAACGCTGAAATTAAAGAAGGCGCTGCGTTCCGCGATCTCTGACTCTTCTTTCAGCTTTTCAGCTTTTCAGCGTTTCAGCATTTTCTTCCCCGGTCCGCCCACTTGTCCGCCGGATGCCGGCGCGAATGGAGGGAGCTTGAGGTCAAACGCTGAGGCAGGCACCGCTGCCGCAGGCGGAGGGCGACGCCAGCAAGTTGTTGGCAGCCGGGCGGTTCGATGAGGTGATCGCACGTTTTCCGGGGATGCTCTCGCCCGCCGGGTTGCCGCTGGGGCCGGTGGCCGCCTATCGCAAATTGAACGCCGCACCGGACACCGGCGCGGCTCTGGACGCGGCCCGGCAATTGCACGAACTGGCGTTCGCCTATCCATCCCTGCTCACCCCGCAATTGCTCGCAGCCGCAGACGATGACCTGCAACGACTCGGCGTGACCGACCCCGCCGCAACGCCATGGCGCGACCGCTGGGCCACGCTCGAAGGCCTGGCCGGAGCGCTCAATCGTCTGCTAGACCAGCCACTGCCGCCCGCCGAGGCCCATGGTGAGCCAATGAGTGGAGGCGAACCGCTTTCTCATTGTCCCCTCATGGGCATGGGCGATCAGATATCGCCCCTCCTTGGTCCGTCGCGCAGCCCTCACTCAAGGAGCGGCGGAATCCGATCCGCCGAGGCCCATGGAACAACCCCTTTTTCCCCCGCCTCTGGTCCTCCCATGAGCTTTCTCAACGGCCTTCATCCCAAAAGCAAATTCATCTAGCAATCAAGGCAAAGAATCGGAATTCTCCCTGAGTCAGCGATCTCCGCAGTCCTCGGCATTTGCATGAGTTCCAGCGAGGTGGCGAGCGCAATTCGCGAAGATCGGAGGTTTCATGCGGAGGATTGCGGGTTTCCGGATGGGGGCTGTGGAGACCTACCGACGGGCGGTCTGGCGGCTGGGAGTTTTATGAAATATCGTCACGCCAGCGGTGGTATGGTGATGATGCATCGCCGGCACTTTCTTTCGACCCTCGCTGCGGTCTCCGCAAGCGCCCCGCTCTCCCTTCGTGCCCAAGCCACCGCCCCGCTGCCGATCAAGTTGGCGCTGAAGTGCGGCATGGCCGAGTTTGGGTCCACCCTTGAGCAAAAATTCCGCATTCTGAAAGAGCTCGGCTACGATGGAGTGGAACTCGATTCCCCGGGCGGGCAGAACAAGGGCGAGGCATTGGCTGCTTCCAGAGCCACGGGCCTGCCGATTCACGGTGTGGTGGATTCGATCCACTGGAAAACCCGGTTCTCCGACCCTGATATCACGGTGCGCGAGGCGGCACTCCAGGGTTTGCTCATCGCGATTCGCGAGAGTCATGCCTGTGGAGGATCTGCCGTGTTGCTGGTGCCGGGCACGGTTGACGCCAAGACTTCCCATGACGAAGCTTGGGCACGCTCCATCGAAGGAATCCGCCAAGCGCTGCCGCTCGCCTCGGAACTTGGCGTCCACATCCTTATTGAAAATGTATGGAACCGGATGTTTTACGCGGAAGACGGCGGCAACACCCAGTCAGCGGTTAGGCTCGCAAAATATATCGACGAGATCGACTCGCCTTGGGTCGGTTCCTACTTCGACATTGGCAATCATCAGCGCTTCGCCAAACCCGCCGAGTGGATCCGCACCTTGGGTCGCCGCATCGTCAAGCTCGATTGCAAAGACTGGAGCGTTAAGGGAGGCTTCTGCGAAATTGGCGGAGGTGACATCGATTGGCCGGAAGTGCGTCAGGCGCTTCGTGATGTGCGATACAGTGGCTGGGCGACGGCCGAGGTGACTGGCGGCGATAAAGCGCGCTGCGCCGAAATCCTTGCACAGATGCAAAAGAATTTGTTAGGTGCGTGAGGGGGGGGCTTTGAATGATCCGGCCGATGACGATTACAGCCGATGATGACGTGATCCATGCGAACGTCACCCCCTTTTTCCCCCGCCTCTGGTCCTCCCATGAGCTTTCTCAACGGCCTTCACTGGGAAAGCAAATTCCTTGGCGCCAGCCAAAGCCCTGAGAGACGGGGATGGCGCTCGTAAACCAAAACAACTAACCGAAAGGAGAACGTCAAACTAACGAGCGACTGAAAGACTCTATTGAAACCCGGCGGG
>JBFZFJ010000384.1:0-2602 GCA_041306405.1 Verrucomicrobiales bacterium
ATGCTTGAAGTCATCAAGCGCCATCAGGACCGCGCCGGAAAACTCGAAGGCCGCGGCGATTGCGCGCCGATCATCGACAGCGCCCGCACCGCCTGGGACCGCGCCTTGCAGGCCGGCCGCAGCCACGGCTACCGCAACGCCCAGGTCACCGTGCTGGCACCCACCGGCACCATCGGCTTCCTGATGGATTGCGACACCACCGGCATCGAGCCGGACATCGCGCTGGTGAAATACAAGCTGCTCGCTGGCGGCGGCATGTTGAAAATCGTCAACCGCACGGTGCCTCCCGCCCTCACCCGGCTCGGCTACACGCTCGATGAAACCGCCGCCATCCTCGGCCACATCGAGCAATACGACACCATCGAGGACGTCACCGACGAAGCCACCGGCGAGCCCGTCGCCAGCGGCTTGAAACACGAGCATCTGCCGGTTTTCGACTGCGCCTTCAAGCCCTACAACGGCAGCCGCAGCCTGCAATACCGCGGCCACCTGCTGATGATGGCCGCCGCCCAGCCGTTCCTGTCAGGAGCGATTTCCAAAACCGTCAACCTGCCGGAAAACGCCAGCGTCGAGGACATCATGCAGACCTATAGCGAGGCCTGGCAGCTCGGACTCAAGGCCGTGGCCATCTATCGGGACGGCTCGAAGCGCAGCGCCCCGCTCAACACCCGCAAGACCACCGGCATGGGCGGCAGCGCCGACGACACCGCCGCTCCGGCCGACGCGCTGGCCGCCAGAATCGAGGAACTCGCCCGTGAGAACGAAGCGCTCCGCCAACGCCTCGAAGCCCCGATCCGCCAGCCGATGACCGACACCCACATGTCGCTCACCCACAAGTTCGAGATCGCCGGCCACAAGGGCTACCTCACCGTCGGCTTCTATCCGGACCACCGCCCGGGCGAGATTTTCATCCAGATGTCCAAGGAAGGCAGCACCATCGGCGGCCTGATGGACACCGTCGCCACGCTCACCTCCATCGCGCTGCAATACGGCGTGCCGCTGGAGCAGCTCGTCAACAAGTTCGCCTATCAGCGCTTCGAGCCCAGCGGCTTCACCAAGAACCCGGACATCCGCACCGCCTTCAGCATCACCGACTACGTCTTCCGCTGGATGGGCTGCGAGTTCATCCAGGGCTATCGGAAAGCCACCTCGCCCGACCACGGCCAGGGCGAACTGCCGCTGCCCGAAGTCGCCGAAATGGAGCAAACCGCGCTCAACCGCCCGGTCCGCGAGCTCAACCTCGACAGCAGCCAGAGCCGCGTCAAACGCGCGCTCGGCACCGCCTACATGGGCGTCATCTGCTCGCACTGCGGCTCGGACAAAGTCATCCGCGCCGGTGCCTGCGGCGTGTGCACCCAGTGCGGCACCAGCCAGGGATGCAGTTGATGGGTCGCCGCTTTCAACCGGAGGGACAATTTCCCGGCATTGACCCATGGCCATTCACAGGCATGATTCCCACATGCACACACGCCGGGAAATTCATGACAGAGGGACAGGCCTTTAGTCATATTTAGTCATATGCTCTGTAAGACTCTTTCATTCTCTATTCCAAGCCGGTTTGTCCCGGCGCTTTCACTGACCCTATCGACGCTCCCCAGACCAGACCCGATTGAATGCTTGTGCTCGATTACCGACGCGGAAAGCATATTCCTAGAGCTAGGAAAAATCCCTTGCGGTCAGATGCTTTGGAGCACAGAGTGCACCGGCACTTGCCTTGGTTTACACCTGCGCAACGATGCTCCAGAAACTTTCCCCCACTCCCACCCCTGCCCCGACCGGACATCGGAAAGTCCTGCTTGTCGGTTGGGACGCGGCCGACTGGAAGGTGATCCACCCGCTGCTGGACGCCGGCAAGATGCCCAACCTCGCGCGCTTCCACGAACTGGGCATGATGAGCAATATCGCCACTCTCCAGCCCGCGCTTAGCCCCACGCTCTGCATGACAAATTGACAGACCTTTAGTCAGAGTCTTTTCTTGTCATTCATCCCCCGCTCCGGTAGTTCTTCCGCATGAGCAGAAGGGCACGCTGGTTGGCGGAGTGGAGGAAATCCACCGGGAAACCGGTCTTTTACCACGTGATCTCGCGGGTGGTGGACCGGCGGTTTGCGCTGGGGACGGAGGAGAAGGAGAAGGAGAAGGAGAAGGAGAAGGAGAAGGAGAAGGAGAAGGCGGAGCGCGAACGCGAACAGGATGGAGAAATCCCGCTTGGGAAGATGTTGCGCTGCCGGGTCCGCTATTTCACCGATGGAGCGGTGATCGGCAGCCGGAGTTTCGTGGACGAGGCGTTTGCGAGCGCGCGGGAGCGATTCGGAGCCACGCGCAAAGACGGCGCGCGGACAATGAGAGGCAGCGGCAACGGCGCGAAAGGACTCTTGTGGAGCATCAGGGATCTGCACAAGGGGATGTCTTGATGGTTTGCCACGGAGAATATCGGGTCGCCGCCAACAAAATGGCGACGCCGTGCGGACCTACAAGCAAGCGCCTGTTCTCCCAGGAGTTCGGATCGACCGACGAGCTGGTCGGTTAGTCCGTGGCGGCGGTTTCCAGCCGCCATGCCTCCGCCTCGCCCTGGGCGTGGCGGGTGGAAACCGCCGCCACGCT
>JBFZFJ010000385.1:0-4983 GCA_041306405.1 Verrucomicrobiales bacterium
AGGCTTCCTCCTTCGCTAAAGCTTCCACCGTCGCCGGAGGCTATGGCGGACAAGACGGCGGACAAGACGACAGGCAGGCCGGGCCGACGCATTGGCTCTTTCAGGGGCCTCCCGCAGAAAGCAAACTCCTTGCAGCCCTTTTCTAACGGATAACCGGATCCTCAAAGAGTGGATCCAGCAAGGTGCCGCGTTGCCCGAAGAGCCTTTGAAACTGCAGCCCAAAGGAACCGCCCCGCGCTCCCGATAGTTTCGTAGGCTGTTTGCCATCAAAAACGAATCCCCACTCACCAAGTTGGAAGGAAGGTTCCGGCAGAGGATTCAAAGCGGAAATCCTCACCCGCTTTGTGGCGGATGACGATCTTGTGAGTCCCGGGTTCAAGGCGGACTTTGTTTTCCTTCACCGGCTGTCCGTCCACCCAAACACCCAACGGAGTTTGAGAAAACTTCAGTGAAACATCCGTGGCTGCGGAAATTTCCATGCGGGCTCCTGTTAGAATCTCTTTGGCCGCACCGGCGAAAGTTGCGACATCGGCCGCTAACAACGTGCCGTTGACCGTGCCGTTGATAGCGATCCACGGCAGGGCGGAATCACCCTTGGCCGCCGTATCTGGCATCGTGTTTGTAAGTGGCATGATTGCCCAAACCCGCGGTGCGCGGCTCTTGGTTGCATCGAAATCTCCCTGTTTGCCGAGTTGGGAAAGGAACTTGAAAAGATCGAGTTGCTCTTGCTCTTTCAATCCCGCGATCAGGTTTGCGGGCATCAGGCTGCCGGAATCCGTGCGTTTCAGGATCGCGGCATCCTCCAGCGTAATTTCCTGCCCCGCAGCATCGCTCAGCACCACGCTGCCACCGCCACTGCGCAATAACCGCCCCATCAACGTGCGTCCATCCTTGGTGGTGATGACTACCGAGTGATAGCCCTCTTTGACCTTCACTGCGGGTAAAAGAATCGACTCCACGATATAGTCGAGTGGCGCGCTCGCTCCGATCGAAGTCATGTCGGGGCCGACTTTGCCACCGGCGCCACCGATCGCGTGACAAGCCATGCAAGCGAGGGCAGGTTGGCGGTAAATGGCTTCCCCACGGACAGCATCGCCTTTTTCCGCAGCCAGCTTGGCGAGACTAAGAATCGATTCCGCCGTCGGACCGCTGACGGCCGCGCCCCCGGCCTGCTGACGCAACACGCCGAGCAACTCGGCATGCTCATCGATATCCGGCACTGCAGGCAAGTTCAGAGCAGCGACTTTCGGATCGAGTGCCTGTTCGCGAAACGACTTTGCCAGTTCGCCAGACAATCCGCTAAGTGAGAGTGCTTTCTGCCAAAACGCGCGAGCTTGCGTAAGGTCATCGAGACCGGGAAGCAGCGCACGGATTGCGCCAATCGCGGCGCCGCGGTGATGACGGACAAGCGCCAGGGCGGCGGCGCGCTTCACCTCCGCCGGTGCATCTGAACCTGAGACAGCTAACAACGCATCACGCGCCGCATCGTTGGCGAAATGCGAGAGCGCATCGGTCGCCGCCAGGCGCAAGGTAGGCGATCCGGACGGATTTGAGGCGATCACCTTGACGGGTCCTAACAAGCCTTCCGCCCGCAACGCACCTGCCAAACGCAGGGAGGCGGCGGCAGTTTCTGGTGCGGGAGAATCAAACAAGCCTGACAAACGCATCGCGTCGCCCTTCGGCGTGATTTTTCGCTGGCTGACCATCCCTTCCAATCCACGCATGACAGTCGCCGCGGCAGGAGCATCAAACCCGCCATCTAACAGCTGGGCGAACGTCGCTCCGAGCATCTCCGGGTCCGCGGTCTTCATGGCGAGCCCGAGCCAGGGCCCCGAGCCGTCGCTAGGCATGGGCTTTGGCATCAGACTGCGGATTCCTTTGAGTCCCTTTTCCGCAGGCAAGTTAACCAAGGCGAAATCCAACGCGCCTTCGCGGCCGGCCAGCTGCAGCCGCCCATCTAACAACGCCTTCAGCCACACATCGCCTTGAGCACGCACGCTCAACCACAGCGCGTATTCGAGAAAGCGATCCATCGGCTGGCTCAGCACCTGAAAGGTCAGGTCCATCGGCTCGGCTCCGGACATTTTTGCAAGCGCCCGCACCGCCTCCAGACGAACCCGCGGATGGGGATCTTTGGTCGCCTTGTCCAACCATCCCAGCGCCTGAGCGCTGGGGAGACGGTTTAACTGATCTCCTAACATCCTTACCCCTGCTGCCCGAATCCGCCCGTCCGCGTCGCTCAAAACCCGGCCTAACAATCCGCGTTCCGATCCATCCGCCGGCATGCCGAGTCCTTCGCGCAACCACAGCGCGGCCAACCGCGTGCGCCCGTCCTTGGCTTTCGAGCTCCAAGTCTCGATCGAAGTTTTGAATGTCGCGCTCATCTTGCGCTCGACCAGAACCGCCATGGCTGCGTCGCGCTCGTAGCGATGATCGCTGGTTAACTTTGCCAATAAATCGGCATCCTTCGCCGCCGCCAGATTGCCCGGCAATGCGATGGCAGGCGCATCTTTTTTCGTCACTCGCCAGATCCGGCCATGCTCACGGTCGCGCCGCGGATCGCGGAAATCGACCTCACCGTGGTTGATGATAGGGTTCGACCAATCCGCAATGTAGAGCGCGCCGTCCGGGCCGATCTTCACATCGATGGGTCGGAAATTCACATCTTTGGTTCGCAATAAATCTCCAGCCTCCTGAGCGGCATAGCCCGAGCCCTGCTCGCTAACGGAAAATCGAACGATGCGGTGCGCGCGAAAGTCACAGGTGATCATCGACCCCTGCCACTCGGCTGGGAATTGCGGCGACTCAACGATCTCCAAGCCGCAGAACTTTGGATAGGATCCCGGGCTGATTCCGCCGAGAGTTTTCGCAGCTTTCGCATAGGTGAAATACATCGCTCCCGGGACACCCCAGCTGATGCCGTTGCCGCCTGCACCATCCGTCATGAAAGACTGGCCATACTTGTCAAACTGATGACCCCATGGATTGCAGAACCCGTAGAAAACCGTCTCCATTTTCTCCGTCCGTGGGTCGAAACGCATCAGACCACCGCTCCGCAAGCGCAGCAAACCGTTGGGAGTCTCCGTGTCGGTGCGGGTGTAGATACTTTGATTCATCCACAGCTTCCCATCCGGTCCTCGGCGCAGGGTGTGGATGTTGTGGTGGGTGTCCTCGGTCCCGAAGCCGCTTAGCACGCGCCGCATGGAGTCGGCCACGCCATCACCGTTTGTATCTTTGAAATGCAACAGATCCGTGCTCTGCCCGACATAACAGCCGCCGTCTCCCGGTAGAACCGCCGTCGGCATCATCATGCCTGAGGCGAACACCTTCGCAGCGTCCGCCTTCCCATCTCGGTTCGTATCCTCGAGAATCACGATCTTGTCGTTGGGCGTCTGGCCGAGCTCAACCTGCGGATAAGTCTCCGAGCTGGCGACCCACAGTCTTCCACGCTCGTCGAAGTTCATCTGCGTCGGTTTGTGGAGCATCGGGTTTTCCGCCCACAGCGTCACCTCGTAGCCATCAGCCACAGTGAATTCCGGATAGGGCTGCATGGTCTTCGCCGCCGCCTGTGATTCATTGCGGATGGGCGGCGCAGGGACGATCACCTTCTTGGAAAGGTCCCGCATTTGGGCGATACGCCCATCCTCTTCAACGACCAGTTGATCAAAGGCGAGGATTTCCCCAGCGTTGCGACCCTGCTCGCGTTTCCGGAAACCAAAAATGTACGCCATGTTGGCGGGTCGCGAGCGATGGAAGAACCACTCGTTTTTACGCAGGATCGCCTTGCGCAGTGCTTCGGCTTGCTCGCCTTGGTCCCACTGGTCTGCCTTCCAGCCGAGTTCTTTCTCAATCAAACGCGCCGCCATCTTGTAACCCACCGGAGTCAAATGAATCCCGTTTTCCGAGAACGTCTGCGCATCTTTAACGGGAAAATTCAGCGGCACGAAAACATGCCCGCGCTTCTGCGCCACATCACGCAACACCTCATTGATTGCCGCCAACGAAGCACGATGCCCTTTAACCGACTCCTCCATTTCTCCCGGACGCAGAAATCGTGGCGGCGCACCCAAAACCAGCACCCTTACCCCGCCTTCCAGCTTCGCCACCCGATCGAGCAAGCGCTCGAAATCCCGCTTGAACTCCTCAGGCGTCTGTCCGCCCTGCAAAGATGCCGCCATCCCGTAACCGGTGATCAACACATTTGGCTTATAGGTCGTCAATTGCGCCTCAAGTTGCCTCCAACCCTCATCCGCCGGCTCAAGCCCGGCTTGCAAGGGACTCAAGCCACTGCGCGAAGCCCCGGCCGGCGTGTCGGCACTCCAGCCAAGATTGCGAAACGTCACCGTCCGGTCAGGAAAGGCAGTGGTCGCAGCAAGCTCAATCCAGCCTTCATACTGCTCGCGCTCAATGAACGCGTCACCCAGCAAGGCGACGCGGTCACCCTCAAGAAATTCAAAACGGAAATCCGCTGACACGGAAACCTGAACTGCAAGGCAGGCTGCTAAAAAATAAAATCGTTTCATCATATGGACATAATTTGGGTGGGGCTTTCGAATCAAAAAAACCTCTTTCGCAGACTTATACGATATGGAAATTGAAATCCTTTCCACACAGGGAAAAAATGCTAGGAATTTGCTTTTGGGGTGAAGGCCGTTGAAAGAGCGGGTGGCCGGACCGGAGACCGGGAAAAGGGGGGGTGGTCGGTTCGGGTTGAAATCGTTTGAGTCGGAAAAACTGGTATTCATGGGCATGGAGAAGATGGTGGTTCAGGGTCGGTGACCGCCGCGTGCTGCGGCTGATCCGCAAGTGGCTGAAAGCCGGGGTCAGCGAGGACGGGCGGTGGTCGGAGACAAACGTGGGTGCGCCTCAGGGGGCGGTGATTTGATGCTCGCCGCCTCCCGGCTCGCACCCCTTCGGGGCACGTCGCTTCGCTCCTGTCCATCCCGCTCCGCGGTATTCACCGCTTCTATCAAACGTGTATCT
>JBFZFJ010000386.1:0-2674 GCA_041306405.1 Verrucomicrobiales bacterium
GGACTTCGTTTTGAAGTTCGAGAACGGAGGTGCTGCCTTCGGCGCCGGTGCCGCCGCGGAGCATGCCTTCACCGGATAGAATCACTCCTGCCAGAGTGACGAAGGTGACGCCCGGGTGAGCGGCGCGCAGGCGCAGCGCGCTCGCGAGATTCGGCACGATGAGGACTTTTTCCAACAGTTTTTCGATAACGGTGGAAATGCGGTTGTCGGACTTCACCCGGTCGAGCGCCCAGGCGGTCGCGCCTTCCGGCAGCGACTCCATCTGGGTGCCGGCGGAATGGCCGACAAAGGTTTCCGGCAGCACGGCAGCGACTCCCAACTGTTTTTCCGTCAGGCGGGTGATGACCGCTTCCGCCATCGCCTGGTCCTGGACGAGCACGGCTTGGAGGTGGTTTCCAAGGGCGGCCTCGATGGCGCGGGCGCAGGTGTTGTCGGCTTCGATGAACGAAGCGAGCACGCCGTGAATGCCGGGTTTGAATTGTTCCGGATTGCCGAGGCCCTTGAGCACGCTCTGGGTGCCTTTTTCAAAGCCCTCGCCGCTTTCGACGAGCTGGCGGACGGCGTCGAAACGCGCGGAGCGCTGGGCAAGCACCTTGTTCGACTCGATCGAAGCAACGCGGGCGGCGTCAAGGTCGCCGCGGGTGTGCTGATAGGTGCGCTCGGCGATTTGGAACGCTTCGGTGAGTTCGCCGAGCATCGAGCCGGTGGTTTCGACTTCTCCAGCGATGCGGGCCTGCTCGGCGCGGAATTCTTCGAGTTCCAGCGTGAGGCGTTGCTCCTCATCGCCGAGTTGGCGCGAGCGCTCACGGTTGCCTTCGAGCTGGGCGAGCGCGCTTTCGATTTTCGCCTGCATCGAGGCGATGATCGTCTGCGTGCGGTTCGCCTCGCCGCGGGTTTCGCGCAGCGCGGTCTCGATGGTTTCGCGCTCCTCGCGGGTGCCTTTGGTGCGGGTTTCCTGGTCGGCGAGCTGGATTTCCTTCTCGGCGATGATGCGGCTGAGTTGATCGAGCGACTCGTTGGCTGCGATGAATTCGAACTCCTGCTTGGCGAGCTTCTCGCGCGTTTCGGCGATGTCCTCGTGGTTCTGGCGGATGCGGGATTCGAGCTCGGCCTTGCGCTCGTCGTTGAAGGAGATCCGGCCGGCGGCGGAGTTCAGCGCGTTGCGGTGTTCGTTGAGGCGCTGGCGGAGTTCGGCGAGTTCGCCTTCGAAAATCCGGGCGGCGGTGCGCGCTTCGGTGACCGCTTCCTCCTTGGCGGGAAGCTGCATTTCCAGCTCGGTGTCGCGGACTTCGAGGCCGCGGATGGAAACGACCAGCTCGTCGCGCTCGGCGGTGAGTTCGACGAATTTCCGGTGGCCGAGGTGGCTGTCGAGCACGCGGGTGTCGGCGGCGAGTGCCTGATAGCGGCGGGCTTTGGCCACCTGGCGGCGCAGCGAGTTCATCCGGCGCTCTTGTTCTGCCAGAACGTCGGAGACGCGCAGCAGGTTGGCCTCGGTGAATTCGAGTTTCCGCAGCGCTTCCTTTTTTTCGCGCTTGAATTTCGTGATGCCGGCGGCTTCCTCGAACACCGCGCGGCGTTCTTCCGGCTTGGAGGAAAGGATCTGGTCGATCTGGCCCTGCGCCATGATCGAGTAGGCGGTGCGGCCGATGCCGGTGTCCATCAGCAGGTCGTGAATGTCCTTCAGGCGGCAAAGCGTGCCGTTGATCCGGTATTCCGAACGCCCGTCGCGGAAGACCCGGCGGGTGAGGGCGACTTCATTGAAATCGACCTTCAGCGGGCCTTCGCAGTCGGCCATCGTCAGCGTGACCTCGGCCATGCCGAGCGGCTTGCGCTTTTCGGTGCCGTTGAAAATGACGTCGGCCATTTCGCCGCCGCGGAGGGCCTTGGCGGAGGTTTCGCCGAGCACCCAGCGGATCGCATCGACCACGTTGGACTTGCCGCAGCCGTTAGGACCGACGATGCCGGTCACGCCTTTGGCGAATTCGAACACGGTTTTATCCGCGAACGACTTGAAGCCGTGGATTTCGAGAGTTTTGAGATACATGCAGACAGGAGTTGGTTAAGGGTGAAGCCCGAGAGGGAAGTGGGCCGCGCGCAGAGTAACCGAGGCAAGCCGGCCTGCAATCCATGAAGCCGGATTGATACCGGATATGGTGTGGAAATGGCCGACTGGACGCAAGATGTGGTGCTTTCGGGTATTTAGGATCCCTGAAGCAATTTGCAGAACCTACTTCTTATCCTTCGCCCGCTGGAACCTGGCGCTGCGTGCCGACTCCTCTTGCGGAGGCGCTTTCGGCACATCCGGGACTGCTACGACGGGCGGAAGTGGGGCGGTTTTTTCCGCGCGTTTTAGCTTGGGGATCTTCACGCGCGGGGCTGGCGGAATGCGGTTTGGCAGCGCGAGTTGCGGCAGTTTCCAGCCGGTCCGGGTGAGAAGCGCGTCCGCCAGCACGATGAGGATCAGGGCGATGCCGAGCGGCAGGCGCAGCGAGGTTTCCGCCAGAAACGGCGGCCGCAGCCAGGCTTTGGAAATGTCCAGCAGCTCGCGGCCGCGAGTTTGGCTGGAGACGGCGCGCAGTTCTGTCAGACGCTCGGGTTCGAAGGCCCACTCGACCGACGAGCCGACGCTGAGCGGGCCGAATGGCAGCGCGTTGCCGGCGACCTGGACCGCGCC
>JBFZFJ010000387.1:0-6776 GCA_041306405.1 Verrucomicrobiales bacterium
ACGACCTCAAGCTTACTGCGGCCACCGCCGCCGCCGAAGTCACCGCCGACAAGGTCTCCATCAAAGCCGCCGAGCTGCTCGCCACCCAAGGCCACCCGGCCCCGGTGAATCTCATCGAGGAAAGCAACCTACCGGAAGCCAAGACTCTCACCCGTGAAGCGTTCAACGCTCTCACCCCCCGCGCACGATTGGGCTTCGTTCAAGGCGGCGGCAAAATCTCCTAATCAAATCTCCTAATCAAATCTACTAACTAAACTACCATCATGGCTAATACCCTCTCAAATCTAATTCCCGATGTTTATGCTGCCTTGGACGTCATCAGTCGTGAACTGGTCGGCGCACTCCCCGGCGTTTCTCGGGACGCATCCGCTGACGGCGTGGCCTTTGGTCAGACCGTCCGTGCTCAAGTCACCCGTGCAAACAGCGCGGTCGGTGATGTAGCTGCTGCTATGGCATTTCCCGCCGCCGCCGATCAGACGATTGACAATAAATCGCTGACCATCTCCAAGTCCCGCTTCGCTCCATTCTCGTGGAATGGCGAAGAGCAACGCGGAGTTGATAACGGTGGACCTGGTTATCTGACTCTGAAGCAGGACCAAATCGCCCAAGCGTTCCGCGCCTTGGTCAACGAAATGGAATCCGACGTTTGCACCGCGCTCTACAAAGGCGCATCCCGCGCAACTGGTGCCAGCGGCACCACTCCATTCGCCAGCAACCTCGGAGACTCTGCACAGCTTCGCAAAATCCTCGACGACAACGGCGCTCCCGCATCGGGCCGCTCGCTGGTCATCGATACCACTTCCGGCGCTGCTCTTCGCACTCTCGCCCAACTCACCAAGGCAAACGAGGCTGGCACTGCAATGACTCTCCGCGATGGTGAGCTTCTCAACCTCCACGGTTTCTCCATCCGCGAGTCCGCACAGATCCAACGCCCAACCGTCGGCACTGGTGCAAGCTTCGTGCTCAACGGTTCGCATGCTGTCGGAGCAACCTCGATCACTGTGAAAACCGGAACTGGCACCATCCTTGATGGCGATGTTCTGTTGATCAACGGCAAGAACTACGTGGTTGAAACTGGACGCTCCGGTGTTGGTGCTTTCACCATCGCCGCTCCTGGACTTCGGGATGCTGGTGTTGACGGTAACGCCGTCGCGGTCGTCATCACTGGTTCGCGTAACGTGGCCTTCACGCCTAACGCAATCCTCCTCGCTGCTCGCGTGCCAATCATGCCGGCGGAAGGTGACCTTGCCATTGACAGTGAAATCATCACTGACCCCCGCACGGGCATCAGCTTTGACCTGCGTTGCTATCCCGGCGTCGGCATGGTGACCTATCGCCTGCAAGCCGCCTGGGGTCTGAAAGTGTTCAAGCCTGAGCACATCGCCGTTCTCATGGGTTAATCTCTGCTGGTTGTATCATGTCAGCCGCCGCTCTGGGAAACCGGGGCGGCGGTTTTTTTGACTCCCGGCTCATGGCATGAGCATCCTCGATGATTTCCTCCTAGCTGGTAACGACGAGATCGACAGCGACTTCGGCACCTCTGTCATGGTCTGCAACGGCCAGACGTTCGACGTCGTGATGGACTCGGAGCGCAAGAGCTACGACGGCGCGCTGGGCGGCATGGAGAGCGATATCAGCGCCAATGCCACCGCGCAGCCGCGCCACGTCTCCAACCCACGCGGGATGCTCCAGAAACGCTGCACCGTGGACGGCATCAGCTATCGGGTGGCCGAGGTGGTCACCGGCCCGGTCGCCATCCATTTCACACTCACCGACTCAAGCGACAGCCGCTGATTTCCGACGGTTGATCGTCGGGCACTGCGGCACCCAGCGCAGCACGTCGTGGGTGCGTCCCGCCTGATACATCGCCCGCGGATCGCGGACCACCATTCCCTCGCCGCCAGCGGCAACGATAGCGTCGGCAGCATCGATCAGGTGCTTTGTATCGCGGCACCGCTCCTGGCGCACCAGCGAGGCGTGAGCGGGCAAATTAAGGTATTGCAGGAATTTGTAACGGGCTTTAAACGGCGCGACCATTTCCGGCGCGTCGAACACGCGGAACGTCAGCCCGCGCCAGCCTGCCGAGATCCGGGCTTGGATCGAGTTGAACTCGCCCCGGCCGGCGAACAGCTCGCCGTCGAGCGCAATCACCGGCATCCCTTTTTTGAACCACTCGGGAGCGGCGAAGACCTTGCCCTCGCGGGAGATGAATTCAGCACCCGTCCACATCATCCTCCACCCGTCCAATTTCTCGGACATCAGGAACCCCTCGCAGGGGTGGCCTAGGTAGTCGCGGAGCAGGGTCGGTTTCATGTCTGCGGAAAACCTACCCCGCGCAGGCCCCGGCTGCAATTCCAAAAGCACCCCGGTTTTCCAACCGCTTTTGACTCCCGGCCCAAGGTGTGCAAGCGAGCGTTCAAATCGACAAGGCAACTCGAAAAATCATGGAGGACACCCTCCAGGAGTTCGCCAAGCTAACGGGCAAGACCGTCGAGGACGGCATCAATGACATCGCCCGATCCGTCGCCCGCAAGCTCGCGGAACAAGTGCAACCCTACGGCCTGAAATCCGACAAGGGGGAGAAGTTCAAAAAGTCCATCGGCCACCAGGTGGACCGCGTCTGGTTCGGTGTGAACATGGGCGCATTTCCGGCGACCACCGACATGAAGGCCGCACACTATTCCGCACGCAACGGCTCACGCAAGGGAACCGTTCCGCATCGGTTATTTCGCAAAGAGAAGGGCAAGCCGTGGCTGGATCTAATTCCCGGCACCGAGCGTGACAGCTACAAGCGAAAGGCGCAGGCAAAAGCAGGCCGTGCCAAGGGTGCGTGGGTCGAGGCGGCCAACGCCATCGGCGGACCGAAACTCTCAGGCATTGCCGACTGGATCGGGCGCCACGCCTCAGGCGGATTCGGTAGTGCGAGCAAGACGGGCACAGGTCTGGGCTATCAGCTAACGCTTGAAAACCGCACCCCCTACCTCGGCCGGATTCTCCCCGACGCCACCGTCGCCAAGTCAATGGCGAACGGCCTGAAGAACGGCTTCACCCGCCTCCAGAAGATCATCGACAAGGAAATCGAAAAGGCCAACCGGAAACTATGACCACCACCCAACGTATCAAGGACGCCCTCGTCTCCTACCTGACAGACAACTCGCCAGACGAATCCATCATGGTGACGGATGCGAACGCCCGCAGCGTGATTACCTTGCCATGCATCGCGGTCGATATACAGGGCAGCGCCGCCCACTCGGTCGCGCTGCACATGGTATCGACAGCCGAAGTCACTATCACGCTGCGGGCGCACACCGGCGACGAGCCGGAGGCGGACATCGCCGCGTGGATCGACCAGCTCGAAACCCTGTTCTTCGACCAGTCGGCGATGGTGGACGCGCTCAACCAGTCGCACGTCATTTTCTGGGAATGGACCTATAACGGCAGCGTCCAGAACTGGGACGAGGCACTGCTTGAGGTGACCTTTACCGCCGCCTGTACCTTCGGCCGGATTTGACATGCCGCGACGGGTGAACACTCACCCTCATGGCAGCAACTATCTACACTTCCGCCGCAGCCGCAGATCTTCAATACGGCATCACTAACGAGACCGGGATCATCCTGACCTCATTCTCCCGCAACGTGCAATCCGTGAAGACGGAAGTGCGCGATGCAGTCAACGACGTGGTCGCCGTCGCGCATTCCGGCCTGACCGCCTCTATCTCGCTTGAGGGCTTCGTCAACGGGACCGTGACCATGGATGTCGCTGCCATCCTCACGCTCACCAACGACACGACTACTGGCGGCCTCACGGGCGGCACCGTGATTGTTGATAGCTACAACGAAAGCACCGCCCAGGGCGAGTTCCGCAAGCTCTCCGTCAGTGCCACGCAGTATGCCAGCACGATGACCGAGCAGGCCTAACCCATCAAACCCCGCTGGCAGACCGGGACCGTCTGCCACCCATAAAAAATGAACCAGAAACAAGAACTCTATCACACCATGAACATCATGGTCGCCTCCGTGCTGCTGACCTACGGATTCAAGTTCGTCACCTTTACCCACATCATCCGCGCCGATGGCCGCGAGTCCAAGGAGTTCTGGTTCGAGGCGCAATCTCCCGAATGTCCGCTCAAGGCCGGAGAGGTCGCCTACTACGCCACCAAGGGCCATGAGGATATGGCAGCGAAGGACAAGGAAAACCCGGTCCTCTGGATGCGCGGCGCGCTGATGAACCGATCCACGCTGGTCGAGATCGTCAAGACCTCACCTCGGATGGTCGAGATCTCCAACGGATCGCGCAAGGCACTGATCGCCGAGACCGCCAGCGAGGAAACCAAGCGGCAGGTCGCCGAGATGCTCTAACCACAAAAACAAATGCAAGACACTGACCTAATGACAGACGACGAAGCCATGCGTGAAGCAGGCATGACCGCAGGGCCGAAGCGTAAATCAAAGTTCGTGCTGCGACCGATGACCGCGCTCTCGCTCTCCTGGCTGCAACGCAACCGGGTCTTCGAGGACGACGGCGGCGACATGATGCAGAAGACCGCTGCTTATGCATTCCTGCACACCGAGCCGAAGGAAGAAATCCGGGCAGTGGTCAACAACCGGCAGTCCTTCCTCGATGCCGTTGACCAGTGGCTTGAAAAACACATCACCTATCACAACGAGCTTGAGCCTTTGTCCGCTGAGATGAGTGAGGCGATGGACCTGTATCTGGTCGCCAACACCACCGCCTCGCACAAATCCGATCCCGGAATCCCAGCCTCAAAAAACTAGCAACGCCCAGCTGGCTCGCTTCGTATGTCCACCATATCGCAAGCATCACCGGTTGGGCATTCCGCGAGATTATGGAGGAGCTGCCCATCGCCGCAGGCTTGCAGGTCATCGACGCGGATTTGTTCTCGAAAGGAATCAACCGCATGTGGACCAGCGGCGGCTCATGTTTTGACTCCGCCACCGTAATTGACGAGGCATTTAAAAACCTGATAAAACGATGAGCGGTATCAATGTAAAATTCGGCGCGACTGACGCGGGCTTCACGTCCACCGTCAACAAGGTAAAGGACAGCACCAAGAGTCTCGACACCACCGTCGCGAAAACCAGCAGCAGCGTCAACGCCAGCTTTGCCAGTATGGCAAAGGCCGGGGCCGCGCTCGCGCTGGGATTTGGCGCGATCAAGATGGCGGCGGCGGCAGTCACTGGCACCTTCGGTGCGTTCAAGGACGCGCTCGACCTCGGCGGCGAGTTGTCCGACCTGTCAGATCAAACCGGCGAGACCTCCGGCAACCTGCTAGTCCTGCAACGAGCATTCGATAACAGCGGCGTCGGCGCGGACAAGGTCGGGACATCGCTCAACAAAATGCAGAAGGCGCTTGTTGAAGCATCACAAGGGTCTGACGAGGCGCGGGACAAGTTCAGCAACCTCGGCCTGAGTTGGTCGGAGATGGCCGCCAAGTCGCCGACCGAGCAACTCAAAATGATTGCTGCCGCGATCTCCGCGCTGCCGACACCGGCAGAGCGTGCTGCCGCGTCGATGGAGTTTTTCGGCAAGTCCGGCGGCCGCACGCTGGCATTCCTGCAAGATTTCGACGGTGCGATTGCGAACGCGAAGGGTGAGCTTGGAACCATGCCCGACGTCATGGACAAGAACGCCCGCGTCTTCGACACTATCAGCGACAAGCTCACAGTCATCGGCGGCAAGTTTAAGGAGTTCGCCGCCGGCGTGCTGGGCGAAATGACGCCGATGCTTGAGCTTATCACTACCGCGCTTGCTGGAATCGACATGGCCGGATTCGGCAAACGACTGGCGGAAGCATTCATCGGCGGCACCGCAGCAATGGACGGCTTCACCTCGGCACTCGGCGCACTCAAGGTCGGCGAGTTCTCACTGGCGTGGGAGATGGCGTGGGCGTCGATCAAGCTCCAGGCGAAGCAGACGGCGAACGAGATCTACCGGAACATGGTCGCTGCGTTTTCATCGACCGGGGAATTTCTCATGAAGGTGCTCGGCCCCAACAGCGACGTGTTCAAAATGCTATTGGCGGGCTTCGATGTCGTCGGCTACGGACTGGCAGCATCCATCGGCGCGGCTATCAAACCGATCCTTTCTGTTATCCCCTACATCGGCGAGGAGATGGCGGCATCCATGCAAAAATCCATTGAGGCCAACGAGCGCGGCGTGGAAATGGCGAAAGGCCGCATGGAAAATCTGTCTCACTACATCAAGGGCCAGTTCGTGATGGCAGGCCAAGCATTCCCGGAATCCTTCAAATCCGCATACGAATCGACTGCCCCGCTCATCAATGTCCAGGAGGACATGCAGGAGGTCAACCGGCTCGCCGGGGAGATCAACAAGACCGCTGCCGGCCTGACATGGAACATGACTAGCGAGATCGAGAAGATCCCGCAGCTAACGTGGAACATGAAGGACCACATGAAGGAGGGCGCGGGCGCGATGGAGAAGGCGGCGAAGACCGTCAAGGAAACACTCAGCCTGTCCGAGGAGATCATCAAGCGCATCAAGGAAGCCGCTGGCAAGGACGCAGTGGACAAGGGCGGCAAGCTTGAAAAAGCGGCGGGTGACGCCATTGCGGGAGGTAATTTCAGAAAGGCGGAACGCATAGCCAAGAAACTTGAGGGCAAGCAACAGGACGCAGCGATCGACGAAGCCTTCGGCGGCAAGGGTCCTTTTGCGAAGTCCGTCCGTGACATGGCGAAAGAAGCCGGAGTCGACACATTCGGCAAGAGCAACAAGGATCTCAAAAAGGAACTGCAAG
>JBFZFJ010000388.1:0-3076 GCA_041306405.1 Verrucomicrobiales bacterium
GGAATGTCGGCGATGGTGGCGCGGCGGAAGCCGGGAAAATCCATCACCCCGACCATCGGATGCAGCGTGGTGAACGGATAGGCCGCCACCTTCGGGTGCGCGGCCGAAAGCGCCCCGAGCAAAGTCGATTTCCCGGCGTTCGGATAGCCGACCAAGCCGGCGTCGGCGATCATGCGCAACTCGAGAAAGAACCACCCCTCTTCGCCCGGCGTGCCCTCGGTGTATTGCCGCGGCGCGCGGTTGCGCGAACTTTTGAAATGGATATTGCCCCGGCCGCCGCGGCCACCCTGACCAAGCAAAAATTCCGCCTCCGGCTGATCCAGATCGACGAGCAACTCGAGATCCTTCGCCTCCACCTTCCGCCGGCGCGGGGGCTGCTTCTCTTCCTCCACGAATTTCAAGGGATCATGCGGCGCAACGTCCGGCAGACGGTAAACCAGCGTCCCGACGGGAACGGGAACGATTTTGTCCGGCGCCGCGCGACCGTATTTCTGCTTACCCATCCCGTTGGCGCCGCTTTTGGCCCGGACAATCGGTTCGTAATAAAGACTGACCAAGGTGTCGATCTGCGGGTCGGCACGCAGGATGATACTGCCGCCGTCACCGCCATCGCCCCCATCGGGACCGCCCAGCGGGACGAATTTCTCGCGGCGGAAGCTGGAGCACCCGTTCCCGCCGCTGCCGGCAATGGCATGGATGCGGATTTGGTCGATAAACATGGCTGGGCGGCACGCGGGGGAAACCCGGCGCTTCGGTTATTCCTCTTCGCCTTCCCCGACGACCGGCGGTTCCCCGCCCTGCTCCTTCGTCGCTTCGAGCTGCTTGAGCGCGTCGGAGGCATCATCCACCTCGTCGAGCACGGTGCGGCTGACCAAAATCGGTGCTTTTTGCTGGATGGCCATGGCGATGCAGTCGCTCGGCCGCGCATCCAATTCGATGATTTTCTTTTGATGCAATTCGTTTTCCGCCGAGACAATGAGCCGGGCGTAGAACGTGCTGTTTTTCACATCATTGATCACCGCCCGGTCCACCTTCGCGCCGAAGGCGGCTAGCACGTGGGCCATGAGATCGTGGGTCAGCGGACGCTCTTTCTCCGTGCCCGCGAGGAACATGTTGATCGCGTGGCCGACCGTGGCATCGACATAAATGACGAAGGTTTTTTCCTCCGTGCCGAGAAACAGTGCCGCGCCATTGGCGGTCGGGACGACGGCCTTGAGTTGGACGGGAACGACTTGTTGCTGCGACATACCTGGCAAATTACGCTTGGTCCGCCGCCAAATCCAGAGGCAAAAATCCCCCCACCCCGCGGACTGCGCGCTCGCCCCTGGCCCGCGGGGAGTGCAGAATGAGAACCGATGGAGCCCGTCATCGAATTTATCAGCACCAATTGGACCAGTGCAGTCGAGGTCGTGCTGCTCGCCGTGCTGCTTTACTACGGCTATCTTTATTTCCGCGGCACGCCGGGGGCGAAGATTCTCGTCGGACTCGCCCTGATCTTCATCAGCCTCACGCTGGCCTCCCAACTTCTCGACCTCAACGTCATCGGCTGGCTCCTCCGCAGCTTCTCCGTTTTTCTCGCCATCGCCCTGGTGGTCATTTTCCAACCGGAACTGCGGCGGGCCCTGACCGAACTCGGCAGCCAGCATTTCTTCCGGTCCGCCCTGCAGAAAAAAGAATCGATCGACCAACTGGTCGACACCGTTTTCGATCTGGCCAGGCGCCAATTCGGCGCGCTCATCGCCCTCGAGCGCGACATCAGCATCCGCCAATTCGCCTCGACCGGCGTCGATGTCGACGCCGTGTTTTCCAAGGAACTCATCCTGACCATCTTTCACCCCAAGACGGTGCTGCACGACGGCGGTGTCATCGTGCAGAACGACCGCGTGACCGCCGCAGCGTGCATCTTTCCGCTCACCGCGCGCGAAGACCTCGACCGCAGTCTCGGGCTGCGCCATCGTGCCGGCATCGGCATCACCGAGGAATCGGACGCCATTGCCATCCTTGTCTCGGAGGAAACCGGCCATGTCTCGCTCTGCCATCGCGGCATCCTCGAACGCAACCTGAACATCGACCGCTTCCGCCGTCGCCTCAACCAACTCCTCCTCCTCGAGAAGTATGAAACAGATTCTCCTGCACAATTGGAAAGTTAAGCTGACCTGCCTCGTGCTGGCCGCCGTCGTCTGGTATCTCATCCAGCACAATGTGGATCCCGGTGGCGACGGACGCAGCCGCGCGACATCTTCCGAACGCGCCAAAAAATGACCCGCCGCTACTTCGGGACGGACGGCATCCGCGGCCGCGCCGGTGAGACACCGATCACGGCGGAGTTCGCCGAAAAGCTGGGACGTGCGCTCGTCCGTGTGCTGGGCAAAAAAAAGCCGGTCATCGCCATCGGACGCGACACGCGCGAATCCGGCCCGATTCTTGAGGAGGCACTGGCACGGGGTATGGCGTCGGCCGGCGGCGAGGTGCGCTTGCTTGGCGTCCTTCCCACCCCCGGGGTGGCCGCCTTCGTGGTGGCAAACCGCCTCGATGCCGGGGCGGTCATTTCCGCGTCCCACAATCCGGCCCACGACAACGGGATCAAATTTTTCTCCGGCGACGGATTCAAGCTCCCCGACGCCACCGAACTCGCCATCGAGCAGCAACTCGAGGGGCCCGCGACCGACGGGGCGGGAGCTGTTGCCGCCTTTGATCATGCCGCGCGTCAATACGTGGCGCATGCCCTGCAATCCTTGCCGGCCGGCTTCTCCCTGCACGGACTGAAGGTCGCGGTGGACTGCGCCAACGGGGCCGCGTTCGAGACAACCCCGGCCGCCCTGCGGGCGCTCGGTGCCGAGGTGCATGTCTTCCACGCCACGCCCGACGGGAGCAACATCAATGCCGGCTGCGGTAGCACCGTGTCCCACGAGATCAGTCGCCTCGTGAAAGAAACCGGGGCCCAGGTCGGACTTTCCCACGACGGCGATGCCGACCGCCTTCTCCTCTGCGATGAGACCGGCGATCCGCTCGACGGCGACGAACTGCTCGCCATGGCTGCACTCGACCTGCTGCGCCGGGGCGAACTCGCGGGCCA
>JBFZFJ010000389.1:0-6165 GCA_041306405.1 Verrucomicrobiales bacterium
CTGTTGGATTTTTTCCGGCAGGGTGTCGAGAGTCACGCCACCGCCGAGATCGGCAAGGATCTTGTTGACCTCATCAAGGGCTTTTTCAAGCTGGCCGAACTCCTCGTCCTGCCCTTTGAGGGTTCCGTTAAGTGTTTCCAGGTCGCTGGTCAGGCCGTTTCCGGCGGCCTTGAGGGAAGAAACGCTCTGGGTCAGCAAGAGCTGCTTTTCCTGGGAAGCGGCAAGCAGCGCTTTTTCCTTTTTGATTTCAGTGTCGGCGACATCGGCATCAAGAAGTGTCTGATCCTTGGTCGCGATCGTTTCGATCCGGTCCTTTTCGAGAGCCTTGAATTTCTGGGAATAGCTGAAGGACAAATACGCGGCACCGCATGCGGCGAGGATGGCGACGGAGTAAAGAATGGGTTTCATGAGATATCCTTGGAAGGGGTGTTAAAAAAATCCGGAGATCAGTTGCTGGTGGTTTTGGCAGCCGCTTGGCCGGGAATCACTTGATCCCCCACCATCAGGGTCACGTCCGGCGCCAGGGAATCCGGCACGATGCTGGCAGATGCCGAACCGCTCTCGACCGCGGTGACAAGCAGCTTGGCGATGACTTCCCCCCCACGCACGACGCTGAGGGTCGAGTTGGTCACCACGCCGGCATTGTTGCCGGAGGCAAGAGTCACGAAGCCCCAGTTCGGATAAATGGAGCGAATCCGTGTTTTCAGCGAGGAAAGTGACTGGCTGTTGCTGAAACTGTCGAACTTGCTTTTGACATCGCCGATTTGAGCGTTCGTGGAAGCATCCTGGGCGGTGAGGTTGGCGAGTTTCGCCTCGTTTGCGGTGATCGACTGGGTAAGCTCCTCGAGGGCGCTGTTGGTCGCGCGCATCTTGGAAGCGAGTTCCTGCAAATCTCCCATCTTGGAAGTCTTGTCCCGGATCCCGTCGAGCTTCTCCTTGTTAGCGGCGATTTTGGCGGTGGTGGCTTCGATCTCCGCCCTGATTCCGGCATTGGTTTTTTGCAGGGCCGCTTCAGTGGAGGTCAACTGATCGCTATCCGCATCCACGGCGGCGCGTTCGACGGGGAGGGCGGCAAGCACTTCCTGGGCCGCCTTGAGGCGGGCTTGAGCCTTGGTGAGGAGATCCTTTTCGGCCGCGGTCTCCGCGGTGCGAGCCTCGAATTGCTCCTTGTTTTTGGAAGCAATGAGAGCCGAGAGGACGAGGGCGATTGCAGTGAGAATTCCGAAGACTTTGGACATGGGGTTTTTTTGAGTGAGCAGTGAAATCCTTGGGCGGCGCGACACTAGGAAGTCCGGTTTGCCCTCCGCAACCCCAAATTTCAAAGACTTTCAAACTTCCCTCCACCTTGGCTTTACAAAGCCCGCCCCGGGGGGCATCGCTCTGGGCCTCCCATGAAGTCGATTTTCCGTGTCTTTTCTTACTTGCGCCACTACCCGGGCCTAGCGGCAGCCCAGCTTTTCTGCGCGGTCGGCATGACCTTGGCGGTGTTCGTGTTCCCGAACGCGACGGGTTTCGTAATCGACAAAATCATCCCCAACCCCGCGCGCCACCATGAATTTTCTTTTTGGATCGTCATCGCCTTGCTCGGATTTTTGACCAAGGACGGCCTGAATTCCGTCCGGATCTTCATCAATAACATCTTTGAGCAGAAGGTCATCTTCGACATCCGCTCGGATCTTTATGAGAAAATCCAGCGCCTGCCGCTCCAGTGGTTCGACACGCGCCGGACCGGCGACATCATGACGCGGGTGGTCGAGGACGTGACCAACATGGAACGGGTGCTGATCGACGGCATCGAACAGGGGCTGATTGCGGCGCTGCAAGTGCTCGGCATCGGGATTTTCCTGTTTTTCCTCAATCCAACCGTGGCGGCGTGGGCGACGCTGCCAGTGCCGTTTCTGGTAGTAGGCGCGTGGGTTTATTCGACCCAGGGCCGCGACCGCTATCGGAACCAACGCGACGCGGCTTCCGATTTGAACGCGCTGCTCCACGACAACATTTCCGGCGTGCGCCAGATCAAGGCCTACGCGGCGGAGGCGGCCGAGCATTCCCGTTTCAACCAGTTTTCCAACCTGCTGCGGATCGCCACGCTGCGGATGATGAAATGGTGGGCGTTTTACTCGCCGGGCATGTCGTTCCTGCGGATGACCGGCTATGTGCTGGTCCTCGCTTTCGGCGGCGGCGCGGTGATGAAGGGCGAGCTGACCATCGGGGATTTCACGAAATTCCTGCTGTTCCTCTCGCTGTTTTACGAGCCGATCGACCGCCTGAACTCTCTCAACCAGATGATCCTGTCAGGACGCGCGGCGGCGGACCGGGTGTTCGACATCCTGGACGCCGGGGAGGAACCCAACTCCACCCGCGGGGCCGAGCTCCCCGCAGTAATCGCGGGCCACGTGCGTTTCAAAAACGTCACCTTCGCCTATCAGGAACAGCCGACGCTGCACGGAGTCACGCTCGACGCCCAACCCGGCCAGACCATCGCGCTGGTCGGCTCGACGGGTGCCGGCAAAACCACGGTGCTCTCGCTGCTCGCACGCTTTTATGAAGCCACCTCCGGCGAGATCACCATCGACGGAATCGACATCCGCACCCTCGCGAAATCCTCGCTGCGCGGCCGCCTCGCCTATGTCACCCAGGAGCCGTTCCTCTTCAACGGCACCGTCCGCGAAAACCTCCAGCTCGCCAAACGCGACGCGTCCGACGCCGACCTCTGGACCGCCTTGGAAGCCGCCCACGCCGAACGCTTCGTTAGGGAACTGCCCGCGCAGCTCGACACCAACGTCGGCGAGCGCGGCGTGAAACTTTCCGGCGGCGAGAAACAGCGCCTCTCGATCGCCCGCGCCCTGCTCAAGAACGCGCCGATCCTATTACTCGACGAAGCCACCGCGTCGGTCGATTCCGAGACCGAGCGCCAGATCCAGGACGCGCTCGACCGGCTGATGGAAAACCGCACCGCCTTCGTCATCGCGCACCGGCTTTCCACGATCCAGAACGCCGACCGCATCTACGTGCTCGAAAAAGGCGAGGTCATCGAGCAAGGCACCCACGCCACCCTGCTCGCCCAAGGCGGGAAATACGCCGAGCTCTGCCAGAAATCCTTCCTGTCTCCCGAGGAGGTGCCTTGACCGGATTTGCGTCTTGTCGCGGAGGCGCGCCGTTGCAAGCCTCCGTCATCTCCAATGGCCGCTCCCCAAAACACCATCGCGCTGGTTTACGACTACGACCAGACGCTCAGTCCGTGCTACATGCAGGACGACGTGTTGTTCCCCGAGTTCGGGATTGATCCCGCGCAGTTCTGGAAAAAGTGCAACGCCCTCGTCCATGACGAGAAGTGGGACGGCGAGCTCGCCTACCTGAAGTGCCTGCTCGACTATCTCGGCATGGACAACGTCACCAACGCCCGCCTCACCGAGCTCGGTGCCGGCCTGCGGTTTTTCCCCGGCCTGCCCGAGCTTTTCGAAGCCCTGCCGAAGGCCGCCCTCCGCCCCGACCACGAAGCGGCCGGAATCAAGATCGAGCACTACATCATTTCCTCCGGCCTCAAGGCCCTGCTCGACGGCTCGCGCCTGCAGCCCTTCGTCAAAGCCATGTTCGGCTGCGAGTTCGGCGAGGATTCCAAGGGCGGCATCAGCTTCCCCAAGCGCGTCATTTCCCACACCACCAAGACCCAGTATCTCTTCCGCATCAACAAAGGCATGCTCGGCTACGACCAGGACGTGAACGACCACATGCCCGCCGAGCAGCGCCCGATTCCCTTTGAAAACATGGTCTACGTCGGCGACGGTCCGACCGACGTCCCCTGCTTCACCGTCATGGCGCGAAACGGCGGCCAAGCCATCGCCGTTTACAATCCCGAGGACGCCACCGGCCGCTCCTTCCGGAAATGTTTCCAACTCTCCACCCACGCCGGCCGCGTCAAACACATCGCCCCCGCCGACTACCGCCAAGGCTCGCACCTCTGGCTGCTGCTCCAGGAAATGGTCACCGAGACCGCCGACCGCATCCTCCGCCGCCGCAGCGAGGAGCGCGAAAACGCGACGGTCGCCGCGCCGACGTTCTGAGAAATAGGCCTCATAGGCCCCATACGACCCATCTCTTCTACGCCCTGCTATTCCTGATAGGCCGTGCGGAATTCGGCTCAATCCAGCCCTTGCGCCTCGTTCATGTGCAAACTTGACTCCACCGCGGTATTACATATGATACCACCGTGCTCGTCGCGTTCGATACAAATGTCATCATTTCAGCTCTGAAGTCTGCGAAGGGGGCCTCGTTTCGCCTCATTCAATTGCTGCGGGCCGGCGAGATCCACTCCGCCGTGACCGCTCCACTTGTTTTCGAATATGCCGATGTTGCGAGCCGCCTCGAACTGCTGCCGCATCTCTCGCCATCCGAAATATCCGGGTTCCTCGACTGGTTCGTTTCCGTTTCAAGCCACCACAAGGTCCACTTCCTGTGGCGGCCTTTGCTTCGCGACCCAAAGGACGATATGGTGTTGGAAGCTGCATGTGCGGCAAGTGCCGGATGCATCGTCACCCACAACATTTCCGACTTCGACCGCGCATCCTCTCTCGGGGTCAACATCTTATCGCCACTTCAATTACTCACGATCATTTCACCACCCTCATTATGAGCACTCTCAGCATACGCCTTCCCAATTCCATCCATCAGCACGCCAAGCGATTGGCGCAAGACGAGGGAATCTCGGTCAACCAACTCGTCAGCAGCGCGCTTGCCGAGAAACTCTCCGCCCTCGACGCGGAACGTTACTTGAACGAACGCGCCGAACGCGGCAAGTCGGTCGATATCGATGCCATTCTCGCCAAGGTGCCCGACATCGAGCCGGAAGAGCAGGATCGGATCTCTCCGTGACTCAACGCGGCCCGCAGGAACTTCCGCCCCCCGCTATTCTGATTGGCAGGCCCGTTTCCGCCGCATAGCCTCGCGCCCTTCGATGTCCGCCAAGAATAAATTTCACTTCACCGGCATCTGTGGCACCGCCATGGGAGCCGTCGCCGCCGCCATGAAACAACGCGGCTTCACCGTCACCGGCTCCGACGCCAACGTCTATCCGCCGATGTCCGACTTCCTCCGCGGCCAGGGCATCACCCTCACCGAAGGCTACGCCGAGGAAAACATCCCCGCGGACACCGACGTGGTCATCATCGGCAACGCCATTTCCAGAGGAAATCCCGAGGCCGAGGCCGCGCTCGACCGCAAGCTGCTCTATCATTCCCTGCCCGAGGTGATGAAGGAATTCTTCCTCCGCGGAAAACGCAACTTCGTCGTCTCCGGCACGCACGGCAAGACCACGACCTCGTCGATGCTCGCGTGGATCCTCGTCAACGCCGGCCGCGATCCCGGCTACATGATCGGCGGGCTGCCGAAAAACCTCGGCCACGGCGCGCATTTCACCGACTCCGAGTTCAACGTGCTCGAGGGCGACGAATACGACACCGCCTTCTTCGACAAGCGCTCGAAATTCCTCCACTACCTGCCCGAGTGCGTCGTCGTCAACAACGTCGAATTCGACCACGCCGACATCTATAACAACCTCGACGAAATCAAACTCACCTTCCGCCGCTTGCTCAACATCGTCCCCCGCAGCGGCGTGGCCTACATCAACGGCGACGAGCAAAACTGCCTCGACGTTGCGAAAGGCGCGCCCTGCCCGGTCACCACCGTCGGCTTCGGCGAAAATTGCTCGCTACGGATCGAAAGTGTCAACTACCAGCCGGACCGCAGCTCCTTCACCCTCGGCGGCGTCCCCTACTCCACCCGCATGACCGGCGAGTTCAACGTCCGCAACGCCGCCATGGCCGTCGCCGCCGCCACCTTCGCCGGACTCACGCCGAATGAAATCCGCACCGGCCTCGAATCCTTCGACGGCGTCGCCCGCCGCCAGGAACTCCGTGGCGAGGTCCGCGGCATCAAGGTCATCGACGACTTCGCGCACCACCCCACCGCCATCCGCCTCGCCGTGCAGAGCCTGCGCCAGCGCCACCCGGATTCGCGGCTGTGGATTCTGTTCGAACCACGCTCGAACACGACCCGCCGCGCCGTTTTCCAAACCGAGCTGGCGGAAGCCCTCGCCGCCGCGGATTTCGCAATCGTCGCCGCAATCCCCGACCTCCACAAGATCCCGTAAAACGACCGGCTCGATCC
>JBFZFJ010000390.1:0-7250 GCA_041306405.1 Verrucomicrobiales bacterium
ACTGGACGGGGAATTCCGGGACTTGTTCGCGCGACCGGCGGCGATGGAATCGATCGAGGCGGTGAAACGCGGCGAACGTCAGCGCGCGCCGCGCCGCAAACGGAAAGGAGACGGCGATGGAACTTGAAGTGCATTGGAGCGGGCAAGACGAGGCGAGGATCGGCAGACTTTATCAGGACGGGCGCGGGGTGGTGTTTTTCGAGTATGACGCCGGGTGGCGGGGTGGCGGACGCGAACTGTCGCCGGTCTATTTGCCCAACTCGACGCATGGCGCGGTGAGCACGCCGACACCGGGTTTCGGCGAACTGCACGGACTGTTTCAGGATGTGCTGCCCGATTGGTGGGGCGAGCGCCTGATGCAGCGGCATTTCGAGGCGCGGGGTATTCCTTGGAACCGGGTGACGGCGCTGCGGAAACTCGCCTGCCAAGGGAACCGGAAAATGGGCGCGCTGGCATTTCTGCCGTCTGCGGACGAGATGGATTTCAACGACGGCATGGTGGCTGAGCTCGGGGAATTGGTGGAAGCGGCCCGCAAGGAGCTTCGCGGCGAGTCCGGCGAGGCGCTGGCAGCCCTGCTGCGCGGCGGCATGTCACCGGGCGGCGCGCAGCCCAAGGCACTGCTGGCGATTTCCGAAGATTTTTCCGAACTGCGGCTGGATGATCCGCCGGCGGCCGGATTTGGCGCGTGGCTGGTCAAGTTCGATACCGAACCGGTGCTGCAAGAAGGGCGGATCGAAGCGGCCTACGCGGAGATGGCCCGCGCGGCTGGCATCGATGTGCCGGAAACCCGCTTGTGGGAGGCGGCGGGCTGCTGCCATTTCCTCAGCCGCCGGTTTGACCGTGACCGGGGTGGGGAGCGCGTACATCTGCATTCCTATTCCGGGCTGACCCACACCCCGCTGCGGGACGGGCTGGATTACCGGGATTTGATGGAAATCGGTCGCACACTGACAAGCGATCACCGCTGCGTGGAGGAATTGTTCCGGCGGGCGGTGTTCAACGTGGTCGCGGGCAACGATGACGACCACGGGCGGAACCACGCGTTTCTGATGGATGCCGCGGGGCAATGGTCTCTCTCCCCCGCGTTCGACCTGACGCTGGCATCCTATCCGCTAGCATCCGGCTTCCGCGCCGGACGGGTGAATGGCAAGGCCTCCCAAATCACCCGCAAGGATTTCATGAAGCTGGGAACCGGGCATGATGTGAGAAATCCGGGCGAAATCATCGACCGGGTGATCGACGCGGTCGCCCGCTGGCACGATCACGCCGCGGCCAACGGCATCAGCACCGCGCAGGCCGCGATGGTGGAGGCGCAGCACCGCCGCAGTCTGGAATAGGTCCGGCTTGCCCGGTCAATGCCATTGACCCGCCACTTCCCGCGGCTAGTCTCGCCGCGCACCCATGGCTGGCTTTTTCAAATCCCTACTCAACAAGATCACCAATCGCGCGGAAATCGATTGGGACGACCTCGAGGCCGACCTCATCAGCTCCGACCTCGGAGTCCGCATGAGCACCTCGATCATCGACGAGCTCCGCGACCTGGGCCGCGAGGTTTCCGCCGAAGACGTCGTGGAAACCACCCGCCGCCAGATTGCCAAGCGCCTGCCGGAAAACTTCCCGCCACCCGCGCCGCGGGCCGATGGCAAACCGTTCGTGATCCTCGTCGTCGGCGTGAACGGCACCGGCAAGACCACCTCCTCGGCCAAGCTCGGACTCTGGCTCCACCAGCGCGGCCATTCCGTGATCCTCGCCGCCGCCGACACCTTCCGCGCCGCCGCCGTCGAACAACTCCAGCGCTGGGGCGAGCGGCTGAAGCTCCCCGTCGTGAAGGGAAATCCCAACGCCGACCCGTCGTCCGTCTGTTTCCACGCCCATCAGAAAGCCATCGCCGACAAAACGCAGTTCCTCATCTGCGACACCGCCGGCCGCATCCACACCCGCCACAACCTGATGGAAGAGCTCGGGAAAATCCGCCGCACGCTCGCCAAGCAGGACGAGACCGCGCCGCATCTCACGCTGCTGGTCGTGGACGCCACCACCGGCTCTAACGCGCTCAACCAGGCGAAAGAATTCCACAAGGCCAGCCCGCTCGACGGCCTCATCGTCACCAAGCTCGACGGCTCGGGAAAAGGCGGCATCGCGGTGACCATCCACGACCAGCTCGGCATCCCGCCGCGCTTCCTCGGCACCGGCGAGGAGCCGGAGGCGTTCTCGATTTTCAACAAGGAATCCTTCGTGAAGGAAATCCTGTGAAGTGTCCCGGCTGTCTCAGCCGGTTTCAGAGCCTTCGCATCCGGCTTAGAGGGCCGGGACACTTTCTTGATCACCGCTCACAGAAGTTTGAGTTTTCCGGGTGCGGGACTTTTTTGGGCTTTTCACTGCTACCAATGGGGCGGCGAGTTGCTCGTAGAGGGCGAAGAGGTATTCCACCCGCTGCCGGTCGGTGAGGAAAGGCTCCTTGCGGTAGCAGCGGTCCACGGCGCGGTCGAGCTGCTCGTGGGCCTTCGCCAGCTTCGGCGGCATCGAGACAGGATCGTAGAGATCCGCCAGCGTGCTGCCGGGGAATTGCTCCCGCGCGTCCAATACCGCCTGCGCCGCTTCTTCGACTTTGGTCTTATGACTGCAATTAATCACTACTCTCAAGCTGATCGATCGAATCGTCGGGCGTTCCAGCAAACTCGGCGAGTCGCTGCGCTGCCAGTCGTTCCAATCTTTGTGCCTGCGTTAAAAGAGTAGTTCTTAAAGCCTTGGTCACTTTGCGCTCACTGATTACCCTGGCGAGGGCCGCTATAGTATTGGCCCGACGGGCAAGCCTAACATCTGGATGTTTCCGCTGTGGAAAGATTTCATCCGGAATAATCCTGCCCCTGTAAGATTGCGGAAGTTCTATGAGATCGGTGACTGCCGGCTTTTTCTCGTTGAGAACCGCCTTGAACGAGGATTCGTCAATGACTTTCAAATAGAGGGTATATTCCGCCCGGTTAAGTTCGGCCTTCTTTTCATCTCTGGACAATCCGGCTAGGTCTATTGGCCAGACGCATATTTCCGCTACCTCGAATGGGTCTAACACATTCATCGCCACTGCATCAGTGCGCTGATTGGTCAGATGTCTTCCAATGCGTGCACCTAGTCCCTCGTAGGTTTGACCGATGTAGATCGGTTCTCCATCGTAATCGTAAAATGCATAAACGCCACATGGTTCACTGCCAATTGTGCGACCTCTGTCATTTGAAGTGCGCAGAAAGGTTTGGATTTGTGCACGAATCGCCGCAACGTCACCGGGTTGCCCCTCAGCTTCAGGCCGTGCGGGTGACTCTTTGCTGGATTTTTTGATTTTTGCCATACTTGACGGATCGTGACTTGGCTGATTTTTCTTGGAATTCGACATAACATTCAAGGGCGAGAGGAGTCAGGTAATTATCGGCGATCCATTGGATAGCTGGAACGCATACAGCATCACCAAATCCGAAAAGAGCTTGATTCAATGGCACATTCAACCGGAAGTCGGGAGCGCCCATCAGACGGGAGCATTCCCGAGCAGTGAGAAGACGAACAGAGTATTTTCCGCGTCCGGCGCAGAATAAGATTTGACGCCCACTCCCTCCTCGCGGGGTTCGCAGGCATCCCGCGATTCCATCTGTTCGTAGTTCAGCCATAGAACCCGTAGCTCGAACACGACGGAAGACAGTGGCATATGAAGGCTTGGGCGCTGCGATCATTTTGTCCGCTAAATCCCGGTGCTTCGGGCTCATTTGATTGAGCAGATACTCGCACCGCTCTCCACTCCACCAAGCTGCCGAGTTCGGAGAAAGTTCTTCGATGATATCATCGAGCTTAAGAATGTGGCTTGGCAGAGTGGGGAGTGCTCGGAGATTCCAGCGAATATCAGGATGCCAGAGAATGAAATCGGCAAGTGCTGCCGGACGAAGATCACTTTGTAGTAGTGAAGGGGTTTCCTCGACGCGAGAAGTCGATCCCTGCTGGCCAACAACGAAAAGTCGCTGGCGGCTTTGAGGCACAAACCTTGCAGCATCGATGATGAATGCATCAACTGCGTATCCAAGTCGATTGAGAGCTGAGAGGGCCTCATGAAAATCATCCCCGCCTTTGGATGTTAAAAAGCCGGTGACATTTTCGAGAAGAATCATCGGCGGGCGACGCGAACCCATCTTTTCTAGAATGTTGATGAATCCCCAGAACGCAGAAGAATGTTGTCCGGCGAGTCCTTTACGAGCACCCGCGAGAGAAAGATCGTTACATGGGAACGAGGCCGTGGCGAGAAGAGTGGTTGGCACGCTCGACGGATTGATGGCGTGAACATCACCCAAAACAAATTCAGGTGAATTGCCGAAATGGTCGCAATACATGCGGTGTTTCTTCTCGTCGATGTCATTGGCAAACGTGGTTGTCCACCCGGCTTGATCGAGTCCAAGTCTCATCAATCCAATTCCAGCGAAATATTCTGCAGCGGTAAGATCGGGCATTTTTTGCATGGCAGAGATTAAATGACTCCAATACGGATCAGCAAGCTCAAGTGTTCATTTGTGCAAATCTGGCGCTTGATGCCGAAGATGTGGAAGAACTCGTTCCAGAACGTCTGGCTCTCGGACTTCTAGGAAGTGGTGTCCCGGTTCTCGCGTGAGAAGGCGATGGAGCGGTGGCGGATTTCGTTCCAGGAGAGCATGAGGTGGCTGGAAGCTAGGAAATGAGGGGGAGGCGGGGCGAGGGAAATTTCAAATCGAGTCGGAGCGAGACGCTCCGACAACGGTCTGGCGCGAGACGCGCCAGCCACTTTGGAGGCGAACGTCGCGACAGGAATGTCGCGACTCCTTATGGATTTGCGAGTTATGGAATTTTCAGGGCGGCCTTGGGAACGGTTTGAGCGTTCGTGGGAATGCTCCGGGGCATTCGCGGGAACGGTTTGAGCGTTGCGCGGAATGATGGG
The DNA here is from genome assembly GCA_041306405.1 of Verrucomicrobiales bacterium. Lineage (GTDB taxonomy): Bacteria > Verrucomicrobiota > Verrucomicrobiia > Verrucomicrobiales > Akkermansiaceae > Luteolibacter. Next base: position 4,946 of record JBFZFJ010000390.1, read on the forward strand.
GAACGTTCGCGGGAACGGTTGGAGCGTTCGTGCGTGTGCTGTGGAGCTTACGCGGGAACGGTCCGGGCGTTGGCGCGAGCGCCGCGGGCTTACGCGGGAAGGGTTTTCACGCTCGGGCGGGCGTGGAGGAGGGTTCCGGGGAACGGTTTGAGCATTGGCGCGCTGAAACCGCCCCCGGAGGTGAAGGGTGGGTCAGCCGGGACACCTTGGCTCACACCAGTTGCGTCTCCACCAGCAGCTTGTAAGTCCCGCCACGCGCGATGAGTTCTTCGTGCGTGCCGCTTTCCACAATCTTGCCGTGGTTGAAGACGAGGATGTTGTCGGCGTGCCTGACGGTGGACAGGCGGTGGGCGATGACCAGGCTGGTGCGACCGGCCATCGCGCGTTCGAGCGCTTCGTTGACGAGGCGCTCGCTCTCGGAATCGAGGGCGGAGGTGGCTTCGTCCAAAAGCAGGATGCGCGGGTTGGCGAGGATGGCGCGGGCGATGGCGATGCGCTGGCGCTGGCCGCCGGAAAGCTTGGTGCCGCGCGGGCCGACGACGGTGTCGTAACCTTCCGGCAGAGCGCTGATGAACTCGTGGGCGTTGGCCATTTCCGCGATGCGGGCGATGTCCTCGCGACTGGCGCCGGGATTTCCATACTCGATGTTTTCCAAAATCGTGCCGCCGAAAAGCATGACTTCCTGCGGGACGACCGCCATCTGCGCGCGCAGGCAGGGCAGGCTGATTTCCGCGGCGTTGACGTCGTCAAACAGAATGCGGCCGGACTCGGGGTAGTGGAAGCCGAGGATGAGCGAGAAGATGGTGGACTTCCCCGCGCCGGAGGGACCGACCAACGCGATGCGCTGGCCGGGCCGGACTTGGAAATCGATGTCGTGGAGGACCTGCACGTCGGGGCGCGAGGAATAACGGAAGTTGACGCGGTTGAAGGCGAGCGAGCCTTTCAGGGTGATGCCCGTGTCGCCGCTGACGCGCTCGGTGGGAGTGTCGAGAATCTCGCGGAGGCGGTCGGTGGCGCCGGCGGTCTGCTGGAACTGGGAGATGATTTCCGGGAACGAGCCTAACGACGCGCCGACGAAGATCGAGAAGAGGATGAAGGCGGCGAAGTTCGTCCAGCCGATTTCGCCATGGGCATACATCCGCGAGCCATACCAGGTGACGAAGGCGATGGTGCCGAAGAGCGCGAAGATGATGAAGGACAGGAACGCGGCGCGGTGGCGGGCTCCGCGCAGGGTGACGGCGAAAAACGAATCCAGCGCGCGGTCGTAGCGGCGGGATTCGAAGTCCTCGTTGCCGAAGGCTTTCACGTCGGCGATGGACTGCGTGGTTTCCTCGATGACGGTGCCGGCCTCGGCCAGCGAGTCCTGAGCGTCGCGGGAAAAGCCGCGGACTTTCCTCCCGAAGAACGCGATGGCGAGCACCACCACCGGCACGCTGCCGAGCATGATCAGCGAGAGTTTCCACGAGGCGACGAAGATGAAAATCAGACCACCGATGAGGATGACGGTGTGGCGCACGGCTTGGGGGACGGCGTTGAGCAGGGTGTCGCGGACGATGCCGAGGTCGGCGGAGACGCGGTTGCTGAGGGCGCCGGAGCGTTGCTCTTGATAGAACGGCACCGGCAGTTTCACCAGGTGTGCGAAGACATCGCGGCGCAGCCGGTTCAGGGCGGCCTCGCCGGAACGGATGAAGCCCTGGACGCGGAAAAAGGCGATGACGGATTGCACGGCGAGCACGCTGATGAGCATGAGCACGACGTGGTTGGATTTCTCCAAGACCTGCGCGGGATCAACACCTTGGCGGAGGGCGTCGGTGGGATTTCCGATGAGCTCCTTGAGGTAATACGGGAACGCCAGCGAGAGGATGGCGGTGAAAAAGAGCGCGGCGAGCGAGGGCAGGAAAACCGCCTTCTCTTTCATCAGATAGCCGAGAACCCAGCGGTGGGAGGACAGCGGCTTCTTCAGTTTGGGCTCGGACATGGGCCGATGGGAAACCATGACGGGACAGGCGTCAACTGCGGGGAACGCCGGAAGTTTTGGATTTGCCTAATCCCACGGGAAATCCGAGCTTCCGCTTCGTGAAAGGGCCCCGCTTGTTGTTTCTCGGCTTCGTCGCCTGCTGTCAGACCGCAGAGGCGGTCGTGATCGCCTCGGGCGGCCCGAACAACACGGCAATCTCCGGGCCCCAGAATTTCAACAACGTCGGCACGCTCAACGGCGCGTCCGCCATCTATCTGGCCAACGGCTGGGTGCTCACGGCCAACCACGTGAGCAGCTCGCTCCCCGCCTCGGTGAATTTCGGAGGAA
>JBFZFJ010000391.1:0-2612 GCA_041306405.1 Verrucomicrobiales bacterium
GTCCATGAATCCGGCGGCATGCTCCCGAAGAAACGCAGCCCACAAGAAGAGCAAAACTACGCCTTTACCCTTGGAGATCGCTACAAATTTAAAAATGGCGTGGAAGTCGGGGGGGTTCTCGCATTCACCCGCGAGGCGGGCGATCAAGTTCGGGAAAACGTCCAAGTCGGTCGCGGCATCAATTACGGCAGCGATTCCAAACCCGGTTCAGACGGCACGCCCGGTGCGGAGGATTTCGTCGTGCGCACCCAGACTGAGGATCAATACACTGAATATCTCAACTGGGGTCTTCTCCTGGGCGCGGGCATCAAAGTCGGCGATAACCATGAGATCGGCTTCACCGGCTTTAGGAACACCAGCTCCGAAGACGAGGTCTCGCTGGGACGTAAAATAAAGACCATCGGTGGCAACTTCCCCGAATATCTGCCCTCTGACAGCAACCCTTTCGGTGCGGGTGCATACACCTACCAGGCATTTGATTCGATCAATCCATTGTTCCGCGAGCTTGAAACCCTGCAACTCGACGGCACCCACAAGTTCGGCCCTGATGACAGGCAATTCAGACTCGACTGGATGGCCGCCCGTAGCAACGCGCTGGAAGACCGGCCGAATGGAAGAACCTTCTACTTCTCGGAACTTGATTTCGCTGATCCGAGAATTGCCGCGTCAGGCGACGCCTATCAGCCATCACTCGGAACCCAGCTCACCGCGGCAGACCCCTTCGGCAGCAGTCCGCCACTGGTCGTGAATTTCAGGGAGAGCCTTAAAACCATAGAAGAGGCGGCCAACGAATCGATCGACCTGACGATTCCTGTGTGGAAAGAATCCGACAACGCATTTCTCGATTTCAAGATCGGCACCAATCATTTCATTCGGGACCGGGAAGTCCGTGGTCGCCTTTTTACGTATAATATATCTCCGACACTCAACAACAGGCTAGTTGGCGCTGGTGGCACTTATGGCGTGGACTACCGTGATGGGATCGATTCCCCGACCGAGCCGGACGGGAGCGACCGCTTCCTCGGTTGGACCGGCCCCCAGGCAAACTCGTCCTCGCCGGACCTCATCATCTCCGAAGCCACCCTGCTCGGACGAACGGTGCGCAACGTGGACGCAGGCAACGAAATCGATGCATATTACATCATGGCCAACGCCGAACTCGCCGGATGGGGCTTGACCGGAGGAGTCAGGCTGGAAAGCGAGGATCGCTACTATCAAGTAATGCCTGGCCTCAACCCGACGTTCTTCGTCAATGACGAGCGCGTCGTCACCAGCAACGACTACGCTCTTCCGGGCATCACCCTGTGGCGGAACTTCGGGTCCAGTGACCAATTCAAGACAATATTCGCCTGGTCCCGCACAATAGCGCGTCCGACATTCTATGAATACGCCCCGGTGGAAATCCAGGACCAGTCCACCGGTGACGTCACCATCGGCAACCCGAATCTCACTGACACCCTGATCACCAACTACGACCTGCGTGTCGATTGGCAAGCCACCGACCGCGACCGCGTCTCCGTCAACCTGTTCCACAAGTCGATGACGGATCCCATCGCCCAGGCCTACGCGCTGGATAAAAAAACGTGGGTGAACGGGGAATCAGGAACTCTCACGGGTCTCGAAATCGAGCTTGCCCGCCAGCTTGGTGCGGGATTCAGCCTCACCTCGAACTACACCTTCATTGATTCACTTCTCAGATACGTGCAGCAGATTAATTCCCAAGGACAAAGCCAGTTGGTGGACAGCACATTCGAGGGCCAACCAGAGAACATTTTCAATCTGATCCTCGGCTATGAACACGAGGAAATGGGACTGCGAGCAAGCTTGGTTTACAACTTCACGGACTCATACTTGGTAGGAGTTCCCGCGACGGTGGAAAGCCCGTCCATCGTGCGCGATCCCTATCATTCACTGGATTTTGTCATCTCGAAATCCTTCAACGCCTGGAATTGTGACGGAAAGGTCACTCTTAAGATCACCAACCTTCTCGATTCCGAGGATACAGAAGTGTTCGCACCGACGGAACTGGTTTACAGATCCTATTCCCCGGGCCGGAGTCTGAGCTTGAGCGCGGACTTCGCATTCTAAGCGTTTAATAAGTGTTTAATACCAACAAAACAAAGATACAACCTATGAAAAAAAAACAATACCTGTGGCTTGGAGGCTCGCTGATGTTCGCCGCGTCCGCACTTCAGGCTGCTGACGTCAATGTCACCGCTGACATCACCACCAACACCACATGGACGGCGGCCAACGCCTACATCCTCGACAAGTCGATCTTCGTGAAGAACGGCGCCACGCTCACCATTGAGCCCGGCACCACCATTCTTGGCACGAAGAACGTCGCTAACAACACCTACGGTTCGCTCATCATCACCCGTAACGGCACGATCATGGCCGAGGGCACTGCCGAAGCACCGATCGTGATGACCGCCAAGGCGGATCGTGATGCGGAACTCACCCCGGACCTATCGGATGACCTCGATCCGGAAACCGACGGCGGCCTCTACGGTGGCCTCATCATTCTCGGTTCAGCGCCAATCAACTATTACACGGGCCCGACCACCAACGCCAATGAGTTCAGCATTGAGGGATTCCCTGCCGGTTCTTCC
>JBFZFJ010000392.1:0-3545 GCA_041306405.1 Verrucomicrobiales bacterium
GTCGAGGGCCTGTGCGGCGGAATCGACGCGGAACTGGTCGCGCTGCTAGGAAGCTGGGGAAAACGCCCGGTGACCTACGCGGGCGGCGCGGCGACGATGTCGGATCTGTTACTTGTCGAGCAGGCCGGGCGCGGCGCGGTGGACGTGACGGTCGGCAGCGCGCTGGATCTTTTCGGCGGCAAGGGACTGCGTTACAAAGACTTGGTCGCCTGGAACCGGCGGGCGGACAAATGACCCGATCACGTCCAACGGTGATGGGAGTCTACGTGGGGCCAGCAGACATATCTCAAAGCCAGCAACTCCAAATACAATTGGTATTTCGGCCATTCAGTTGCGGTGTCGGGTGCGACAGTGGTCGTAGGAGCTCCCGGAGAAGCCAGCAGCACGACGGGGGTGGACAGTGTCCCAAATTACAGTGCAGATATTTCCGGCGCAGCCTATGTCTTTGATTTAAACGCGACGGCACCACCTCCCGAGATCGCCATCGAACAAGCTGGGACAGTCATTGCCAGCGGGGGCTTGAAAGTTTTTGGACTCACCGCCGTGAGCAGCACCTCTGATCTCACCTTCATCATCAAGAACATCGGCATCGGCGATCTCACCCTTACCGGCACCCCGAAAGTCGCCGTGACGGGCAGTAGCAATTTCACCGTTATCGCCCAGCCTTCCAGTCCCATCACCGGTCCCAGCGGCAGCGCCACTTTTATTGTTCGCTTCGCGCCAACCTCCACCGGAACAAAAACCGCCGCGATTCAGATCGCAAACAACGATGCCGACGAGAACCCCTATGACATCAACCTCACAGGAGTTACCACCGCCCCTGCAATTACAATTCAACCCGTGGGCAGCAGCATTCATGATGGAGAGACAGCAGGCCTCTCGGTATCAGGCCGTGTGGGTGTCGCGTTCAACGCCTCCATCTCCGCTGCGGGCACGGTGAGCTTCTATGATGCCTCGGCACTGCCATTCGGAATCTCGCTGAATGCTCAAACAGGAGTCATTTCCGGTATCCCTGTGGAGCCCGGAACGCACGTGATTCAGGTCTGGGGAGTGAATGCCCAGGGAACCGGCGAGTTCCGCGCGGTGACCTTTGTCATTTCGTCCGCCGTGGGAACGCCGGCATTTTCCGGGGATACGGTGCTTCGGGCAATCGAAGGGCAGGCATTTTCCCATTTGATCACGACGGCTCCTGCAGCCACCGCTTTCGCCGCAGACGGCTTGCCGAGCGGATGGTCGTTTAACCCGCTGAGCGGGTTGCTCCAAGCTACGCCGCTCTTGGGAAACCACGATCTTGAGATCGAGGCGTGGAACGCGGTGGGCAGCAGTGGCAAGCAGTCGTTCCAAGTCCGTGTTTTCGCTGACGCGAAAGAACTTTGGCTGGACGAGAAATCCGGAGATCAGGCGGGCGACCCCGCGGTCGCGGGTTGGGATGTCGATCCCGATTTCGATGGACTGTCTAACTTGCTGGAATTCGCCTTCGGGCTGAATCCAAATTCGGGAGCATCCGTGCAGTTTCCTCCGGCACAGCGAGTCGCAGGGAATTTCGTGATCAGCTTCACCGAACCCGCTGGCATCACCGGAATCACCTACGGTGCCGAGTGGAGTCCGGATTTGACCCCGGCGAGCTGGCTGCCAGTGCTCGACACGGGCACTGGCACCACCCACACCTTCAGTATTCCAACTGTCGGCAGCCTGAGAAAGTTCATGCGCTTGAAGGTGACCAGTCCTTGATGGCTGCGGCTACTGCTGGATCGCCACCATGCCATGAAATTGGGGGCGGCGCGGGGCCCACTCGGACCATTCGCACCACCCCCGGTTTCCCTCTCCTGTCTGGAGAATCTATCTGAAACGGCGACCGGTGGTCGCTGTTACGCGTCGAGCCTGAGGGCGGCTTTTTGCGCGGCGCTTTTCGCCTCGGTCTTGTTGCCTTGGCCGTCGTCCGCGGTGAGGCGCATGCCGACGGGTTTGGAGACGCCGAACTCTTCCATCGTCACGCCATACATCACGTCGGCGCGGGCCATCGTGCGCTTCGAGTGGGTGACGATGATGAACTGCGAGTTGTCGATGAAGCGGTCGAGCACCTTGACGAAGCGGTTGATGTTCGACTCGTCGAGCGGCGCGTCGAGCTCGTCGAGCACGCAGAACGGGCTGGGCTTGATCATGTAGATCGAGAACAGCAGCGCGACGGCGGTCATCGAGCGCTCGCCACCGGAGAGCAGCGTGATCGACTGGAGCTTCTTGCCCGGCGGCTTGGCGGTGATCTCGATGCCGGATTCGAGCGGGTCGTTGGCGTCGATTAGATTGAGGTCGGCCTCGCCCTTTTCGCCGAAGAGCTCCTTGAACATCTCGCGGAAGTTGATTTTGACCTGGGCGAAGGTTTCGGAGAACAGGCGCTGCGTCTCGGTGTTGATGCGGTCGATGACTTCGAGCAGCTCGGACTTCGAGTTGACGAGGTCGTCGTGCTGGTTCTTGAGGAAATTGTAGCGTTCCTCGAGTTCCTCGAACTCCTCGATGGCGTCGAGGTTGACCGGGCCCATCGCGTCGAGGCGGCGCTTGATGTCGGCGACGATGGACTCGACGAATTCCCAATCCGGCTCGCCGGTCATTTCGCCGGGGATTTCCATCTCGTCGCTGGTGCCGTCGACGACGACGGTTGGCATTTCGTCCTCGGCGTTTTCGTCCGACTCGTCGCCGGTGACGATGGACTGGCGACCGCCGCGGCCTTGGAGGGCTTTCTGCGAGGCGATGCTGGTGAGCAGCGCGTGGGCGTCCGGCTCAAAGGTGGCGAGGTCGATTTGGTGGCGCTCCTGGATCGTGGTGACGAGGCTTTCCAGGCGCAGGTCGAGCTTGGTGCAGTTGATTTCCTCGCGGCCTTTTTGCTCGTTCACCTTCGAGTGGTCGCGGCGGAGCGCGGCGAGGAATGTCTCGGCGGTTTCGATGGCTTCGAGCAAAGCGGCGCGGCCTTCGGAGCGGGTGTTGATTTCCACTTGGAGGTCTTCCACTTCGGCACGGTGCGACTCGCATTCCTCGGAAAGCCGGGCGTTCTCGCCTTGGGCGGCTTCGATCCGCTGGTCGAACGCGTCGATCTCCGTCTCGCGGCGAATGGAGAGGTCGCGGAGTTCGGAGAGGCGCGCTTCCATCGGCTTCTGCTGCTCTTCGGCGGACTGCCTGGCGCGGCGCTCGACGGCGAGCTCGGTGCGGAGTTCGTTGAGCGATTCAACGATGTCCTGCTCGCGGCGGACGACGGAATCCGACTCGGATTGCAGGCGGCGCGACTCGTTTTCGAGGGCTTCAAGGCGATCACGGGCTCCGGCGAGTTCCTCTTCCATGTGTTCGCGGCTTTCGGCGGCTGCGCGCTCGCGGTTTTCAAGTTCGCCGCGCTCCCATTTGACGTTTTCGAGTTTGGTTTCGAAATTCTCGACCTCGCGGGTGGCGAGGCTGAGCTGGCCCTGGAGGGTTGATAGATCGACCTTCTGACGCTGAAGGCGCTCGCGCGAAACCTCGACTTCCTCGCGGAGTTGCTCGAGGCGGGCTTCGAGGTCGGT
>JBFZFJ010000393.1:0-3167 GCA_041306405.1 Verrucomicrobiales bacterium
CCATGCAGGCGGGGACCATCCAGGCGCTGCGGGTTTCGGCCTCGGAGGAAATTCCGCTTTTCCCGGATTCCGCCAACGCTCCAAAGACCAGCGGGATCGCCACCGCGAGCACGCCCATGGCGATCACTGTCTCTATCAGCGAAGAGCCTCGTTGGATCGAGGGGAAAGCCGTCATCCGTCGGTCGGGTAGGGACGCGCCGTGACGCGACCGATTTTCAGCCGGCATTCGGACCCGCCACGCGGGTTGGAAACCGCCTCGCCGCCGCGGTAGCGCCCCTCCGAGATCCGGATCGCGACGGGCGTGGAGCCCGGCGGATAGTGAAGCCCGCCGCGTGAGTTGAAGGCGATGATGTGGACCTTCACGCCGGTCCCGCCGTAGCGGATGGTGACTTGCTCTCCGTCCAGCGGATTGGCCACCCCATCGACATCGCCGCCGGCCAGCACGATGCCCGTTTCCAAAGTCAGCCAACGCTTCAAGAGCACGCCGGTCAGGACAGGCGGCGAGCTGGGAGAATCCGGCCATTCCCCGACCTTGAAAAGGCCGAGACGGCAGCGCTCGTCACCCGCGGGCAGATCCCCCGGCTCGGCGATCGCCAGCACCAAGTGGGACCGCGAGGTGATGGCCGTGGTCCGCGCCTGTTCGATCAAGCCCGTGAGCATCTCCGTTCCCGCCTTGCGGGACCGCGCGCCCGTCCCGCCCAGCAGGCTCACGCCGGCGGTCATCAAGGCGCCGAGAATGGCGATGACCGCGGCCATTTCGACGAGCGAAAAGGCGGCTGCGCGGCAAGCGACGCTGGATTTCGGGGAGGATCTCACGGGCTCATGGTGTTAGGGCGGGGGTGGGTAATCGCTTATCCACTTCTCGCAGCTAACGAAACATCGCCACTCCAGCGCAATCCAAAAATGACGGGAAATCAAATTGGCGCGCTCCCGGATCGGCTCCGCTACCTCGCGGTCAGCGCGAGCGTTTGGATTTCCGCATCGCTGAGAGCGCGGGGGAAGACGGCCAGTTCGTCGATGTGACCGACGAGTCCGCGGGCTTCCGTGCGTGAGTGGCCGGTATTGCCGTTGAGACCCGATCGGCGGAAGGACGCATAGGACTGGAGAACGAACGAATTCCCCTGGATCTGTTCGTCATAGCGGGTGGCGGAAATCAAAGCGAAGTTCTGCAGCCACTCGAATTGTGCGAACAGGCTGATGGAGAAATCCCCCTCCAACAACGAAACGGTTCGGTTGGGAATTTGGAAAAACTCCATTTGTTCCAGCCGCGTCAACGCACCGGAGTGGTTGCCGTCGCTTTCGTTCGCAATGCTGGCGGTGCCCGCCGCCTGCATGAAGGAGAGCATCAGAATCCCGCGCACTGCGCCAAGCAGGCCGAGCGCGTCCGCAAGGAAGTCATGCTTTACCGGAATCATCCCGCCCTCCTCGCCTGGGGACTCGGGAATGAAGTCGAAGGAGACGGGACCAACGTGGCTTTCTGGCAGCAACTCGACCGCCTCGCCCTGCTGGTGAAAGAGCTCGATCCCGCCCATCCCACCTTCACCGCCGCCGCCGGCATGGACGCCCACGCAGCCACCGCGAACACGCCCTTCGAGGTGCGCTGAATCAACGCTTTGGCTCCTTCCCATGGCCTCCCGGCCACTCGGCAATGGATTCATCCGCTGGCAGGGGTTCTCACGCGGAAATGGAAAATGCATTGAAAGCGCATTGAAAACGTGTCCGGCTGTCCCGGCCGGGACAAGCGGGACGCGTTCCAACATCTCTCCCGGCAAATCTCAAACCATCCACCGACCATGCTCCTCCACTTCTTCAAAATGAACGGCGCCGGCAATGACTTCATCATCATTGACAACCGCGACCTCTCGATCGACCTCGACGCCGACACCATCGCCGCGCTCTGCGACCGCAACCGCGGCATCGGGGCCGACGGCCTGCTCGCCGTGGAGCCCGCCCAAAAAGGCGCTGACTTCCGTTTCCGCTATTACAATGCCGACGGCGGCGAAGCCGAAATGTGCGGCAACGGCGCGCGCTGCTTCGGCCGCTTCACCGCCCATCTCGGGGAAATCGTCCTCAAGAAAGTCACCTTCGAGACCATCGCCGGCACCCTCGCCGCGGAAATGATCGGCGAGGACGTGCGGATCGCGATGTCCGAGCCCAAAGACCTCAAGCTCAACCTCGAAACCAAAATCCCCGATCTCGACGCCACGCTCCATTTCGTCAACACCGGCGTCCCGCACGTCGTCACGTTTCTCGAAAGCGCCAACGCGCTCGATGACTTCGACGTCTTCACCTACGGCGGCAAGATCCGCAATCATCCCGCCTTCGCCCCCGCCGGCACCAACGCCAACTTCGCCGCCGTGCTCGCGCCCGACCACATTTCCATCCGCACCTTCGAGCGCGGCGTGGAAGACGAGACGCTCGCCTGCGGCACCGGGATGGTCGCCTCCGCCCTCGTCCACCACCTGCTCACCGGCGCGGCCAGTCCGATCAAGGTCGATGTCGAAGGCGGCGACACCTTGGAAATCGGATTCGAGAAAACCGGCGACCAGACGTTCAAAAACGTCACCCTCACCGGCCCGGCGGATTTCGTGTTCGAGGGCGAAATCGACATCTGAGCCGCCGGTCTTCCCGGGCTAGATTTTCATTTCATTGAGCATCTTCGTCGCCTCGTCGAATTGGTGGATGAACCCTTGGAGGGCGACATACATCAGCCAGCAAAATCCCGCGATAACCAAAGTGATCACCACCTTCCAGGCGGGGTGCAATTTCGGGTGCAGCCAGACCAAAGGCAGCGCGACCGGCGGCAACGTCACGAACGTCAGCACGATGAACCCGGGCTTGAAATACCACGGCGGCTGATTTGCCGGCAGCACGGGCGGCCCGGCGTAAAGCGGGCGCAGCGATTCATCCAGAAACTCGTGGCAGTGCTTGCACTTGATCGCCTCATCCTGGATGTCTTCCGCACAAAATGGGCATTTTTTCATGGTGGGTGAGATGGGGCGGAGTCTGGAGCGTTTTATTCCAATGTCCAGCGGGACACTTTGGCCACTTTTCTTGTTGCAAGCCAATCTCAATTGGCGATTCTCACTGCAGATGCCACACGCCCTTGCAGCCGATTTGAAAATCGACAGTGCAATGACCCTCAACCAGGTCAGGGTCGGTTGTGA
>JBFZFJ010000394.1:0-5075 GCA_041306405.1 Verrucomicrobiales bacterium
TGGCTTCCGATGCCTCGCTCGACCTAACAGCAGGTGCCTTCCCGCCCCGCGAGGGCGAGCGGCAACTCGACATCGAGGAACTCGGCCTGTCCAGCGCCCAAGCCGCACTCGGCTCCCGCGCGGTGCGCCCGGGCAACAAGATTTACCTCCGCCTCACCGATATTGATCAAAGCAAGACCGCCGCTCCCGATCGCGTGACCGTCAACCTCCAGACATCGAGCGGCGACGAAATCCGGCGCCTCGAACTCACCGAGACCGGCCCCTACACCGGCGAGTTCCAAGCGGTGGTGCCGACCGCCGGAGCCCAGGCTTTGGCCTTTGCCTCGGAGAGCGCCCCCGGTCGCGATCCCAACATGGTCATCAGCGCCAAAGACTACCCCGGCTGGCAAGGAGTCGTCGGAGACAAGAAGAAAACCCGCACCTTCGGCATCGACCTCAACGACAGCGTGGCCCTCGGCCGCATGACCCTCGACACCGGCGGCACCGGCCAGGCGCTGACCCACTTCGTGCTGCAGACCTCAATGAACGGCAAGGACTGGATCACCCGCTCGCGTTTCCCAGACGATCCGGCGCCGTGGGACGGCCAGCCGCACGTTTCCTCATTCTTTGTTAACGGCAATACGGCCATTGCCGTCAGCAAACCGAAAGACCGCGAACTCCCCGCCGATTGGCTGGAGAGCATGGATTACACCTCGAACCGCGGCTCCATCCTCTCCGCCACCGTGAAATCACTCTCTGCGGAACCACTCCCTATCATGCCCCCACCACACTTCGCAAGCACCGTGGTGCTCATCCGCTACCGCGCTCTTTTCTACCAACCCGCCGCCGCCATCCGCCGCTTCCAACTCACCGGCTTGCCCCTTGCCGCTGACGAAAACACCCTCAGGAGTTTCCTGATCGACGGAAAACCCGCCGAAATGACCTCTCAGGACCCGTTCACCATCGAGCGCGAATTCGCACCCGGCCTCCACGAAATCGAGGTTTGGTGCCAAGAAGGGCGTGATGCATTCCTCAAACACAAACCCGTCCTCCTCTGCGATGTTCCCGGCAAACCGGACCTCGTGCCTTGCCCTGACGCGATGTTTGATCCATCCACTTTCCCGGAGGCCGTCCGCGCCAACATCCCGAAGCCGGCCGCCATTAAAAAGACCGCCGATGGCAGCTTGGAGGTTACCTTCGGCGAGAACACCCGCGCTCGCGTCGTTCGTCTGGTGATTCTCGGCTACGAGGGCGTGGCACCCTCGATCCGCAAGATCACCATCAATGACCGCGAGGGCAAATCACTCGTGCCGGTGGCGCAGGACTACCTCACCTTGCGGGAAAACCAACAGCTCGAGGTGCTGCCCGGCGACCGCATCACCGTCCGCTATCAGGATCCCACAGCCGCCACCCCCGGTCGCGACCGCCACGAAAAACAACTGTCCGTCGCCTTCAACAACGGCACGGTCAGCGCCTCGTTCCTCAACTACACCAACACCCCGGATGGCCAGCGCGTTTTGCTGTTGGAACCCGTCCGCCGCTTCCGCTTCGACGACCCGGTGGCCATCGTCATCAACGACGTCGACCTCGACAGCAGCCCGGAGAAGGACACGGCCGACTTCACTGTCACTTCCAGCGACGGAGCGAAGGTCACCCTCAAGGCGGTCGAGACCGAGGAACACAGCGGGCAATTCATCGGTCGTGTTTTCCCGGTCGAGGGCGAACCCTCGCGCCCGTCGGAGATCCGGATGACCAAGGGCGGCACGCTCACCGCCACCTACCGCGACACCGAAAACCTTGACCCGGGAATTCCCACCGACCGCACCGTCATCATCGGCCACGCGCAATATGCCCTGCCGTTGCTCAGCGCCTACAACCAGACCAGCAAACCGCTGCCGCCGGTGGAACCCAAGGCTGCGGTCAAACAAACGCCAGTCAAAACGGTCGGCCCGGAAATCATCCTGCCGCGCCGCACACTGGAATACACGCATGTTGGCACCGAGGAATTGTCCGCTGCCAAGCTCGACGCGGTGATTGGCTCCGACATCCGTTTCGACGTGGTCGTCCCCCACCTCGCCCTTGCCGGCAGCAGCACCATCAACGCCTATGTCCAGACCGAGGCTGCGCGCGCCGCCGCCGGCGCTGCCGGCAAGCCGTTCGATGTCAAAACACCCGGCACCCTCAAACTCAAAGGAACCCTGACCGGCAGCACGCACACAACGCCCGCTGGCTATCAGGTCACCCGGCCGCCGGTCGCCCCCACGCAACAACCGCATCTTGAGGAAGGCCGCTTCTCCTTTGCCGTGCCGCTGATCCTCGGCGATCCGCCGCTCCGCAGCTTCGCTACCAAGGATGCCGCGGAACTGTCCGGCTCCGCCCTTCCGGCCGGCCTCGCGGTCAAGGCCGGTGACATCGTGCACCTCGCCTATCCATGGCAGGACGATCAGGAAAAGGTCCACTGGGTATCCACAAGTTTCACCGTCGGCAGCCACGCCGTCCTCGATGTCATGTCGGATGGCTACGCCGATACCCTCGATCGCGCGTATGTGGGCGAGAAAGTCCACCTCCGCCTGCTCGCCCCCGGCCTCGACCGCGGACCGGAACGCGATGTTGCCGAAATTCCGCTCAAGGGAACCGGCGGAGCCAGCACTTCGTTCCGCGTGCGTGAAACCGAGGCGCATTCCGGTATCTTCAAAGGCGTCTTCAACCTCGGCTATGCCGATGAAGCGCCGCCGGACGTGCTGCCCGCGGTCGAACTCAACGGCTTCCCCGTCCGCTACGGCGATGATCTAACCGTCTCCTACGAGGAACAGTCCTTCAAAGTCGCCGTCAACAAGGGCGCCGACGGAATCATCGAGCCGTTCAGCAAACGCTTCAATGACAACGAAATGGCCGTGCGCACCAGTTTCACGCTCGCCGAGTGCTATTTCGAACTCGCCAAAAAACACCGGGAAATGGACCAGGAAAGTCTGGCCCGCCGCGAGATCGGCCAGGCCCGCAAGCTGCTCGCCGAAACCCTCGCCACCCACCACGACGAGGAACTGAAGGCGCATGCGGAATATCTGTTAGGCAACCTGTCGCAGGAGTTCGCCGACATCTCCAAGAACGAGGAAAGCAAGCTGCCGATGTATCAGGACGCGCTCGCCCGCTTCGTCAGGATCCCGCTCGATTACCCGAAGTCTGATTTTGCTTCCAAGTCCCAATTCAAGGTGGGTCTCGTCTATGAGAAGATGGGCCAAGCCGACAATGCGATCGAGGAATACATCAAACTCTCCTACAAGTATCCCGACAACGAATTGATCCCCGCCACCATTTCCCGGCTCGGCGGATACTTCCAGAAAAAGGGACTCGCCTTCAAGAAACAGGCCGACGAGTTGCGCGATAAAAAGGATGAGAAATCGCAGGCCGAGGTATTGCGCCTTGACGCATTGAGCTATCCGGATTTTCTCAACGCCGCGATGGTTTACTCGAAACTTCACGAGCGCTTCCCCGACGATCCGCTCGCCGGTCTCGCCGCGCTCGGCGCCGCCCAAAACTACATGCGCGCCGCCCAATACGACCGCGCCATCGCCTCCTTCCAGCGCGTCATCGACAACGAGCAATACGATGGCCCCGAAATCCGCGCGCAAGCCATGTATTGGAGCGGGCTCAGCCACGAGCGCAGTCAAGGAGGTGATATGGGAACCGCTTACCAACTCTACCGCCGCGTCACCTTCGACTTCCCGGACTGCATCTGGGCCAAATACGCCCGTGGCCGCCTCGCCGATCCCGCGTTCGAGAGAATCATCTTCATCGACCAGGAGCAGCGCGGACTGATGATAGAAGCCCTCAAGGAGGGAAAGAAAAATCGTTAGATACATTTCCATTTCAGTGAATCCCTTGGAACAACAACTCCTGCAAAGTGAAACCGGCGCCGCCGAGCCGCGGCTCTGCGTCCGCACCGGCACCCGCGTCGATACCGGCCGCTGGTGGCGCCGCAGTCCGGTCTGGCTATGTGTCACCGACGACGAGTTGATCCTGCTCGCCGTCGCCCGCCGCCGACTTTTCGCCCGCATCCCGCTGCGCGATGCCCATGCCAGCCGCTACCACCACGCCACCGGCGAACTGGTCATCGAACCCGGCGAGGAGCTGCCGCTCAATCGTTTCAAGCTCCCGCCTGAAGACGCGCTCCCCATTCTCGATCTCATTCACTCCGCATCCGGATTTCCACAACACCAACCACAGTCCACATTATGTTAGAACAGATCCTCAAGGGCGGCCCCCTCATGGTCCCCATCATGGCTTGCAGCCTCGTCAGCCTCGCCGTGGTCTATGACCGCTGGTGCGCCTTCCGCGAAAACCGCAAGATCGACACCCGGGCGCTGCGCTCCAAGGTGCAGGCCTACTTGCGCGCCAACAACCTCGACGCCGCAATCTCGGAATGCGCCGCCACCGGCGGACCGCTCGCCTCGGTCATGCTCGCCGGCCTCCGTTCCTACCAGCAGCTCAAGGAGAAAAACGAGAACCCCGAGACGATGCGTCTCGTTGTCGGCCAGGTGATGGACGAATACAGCGCGCAGGCACTGAGCGTCGTCAACAAGCGCCTCGATGTGCTCACCACCGTCGGCACCGCCGCGCCGCTGCTCGGCATGACCGGCACGGTCACCGGCATGATCGGTTCCTTCGCCGGCATGGCCGAGGCGGGTGCCTCCGGTGCTGGCGGTGGTGCCGTCGCCGCCGGTATCGCCGAGGCCCTCATCACCACTGCCGCCGGCCTCCTCATCGCCCTTTCCGCCGTCATCCCCCAGAGCATCTTCAACCGCTGGAGCGATGAAATCGAACTGGAAATCCAGGAAGCCAACAGCGAAATCGTCGAGTTCATCCTGACGCATCATTGATTTAAGATAAGTCCTATAGGTCCCATACGTCCTATTTATGAAGAGGAGCAAACAAGAAAAGAAGCACCGCAATGGAACGATTCCCACGGATTCGTTTTCCGACATCGCGTTCCTTCTCATCATCTACTTCCTTGTCGCGACGACGCTCGTGAAGGTGAAGTCGATCACCGCTGATCTTCCGGCTGGCGAGAAATCGACTGGCGCGCAATCGGACAAGAC
>JBFZFJ010000395.1:0-6958 GCA_041306405.1 Verrucomicrobiales bacterium
TGTTCTTCGAGGTCGTCTGCGTCCTTGAGATTGGCGGGGGCACCTGCTAACAGGCGCATGCCCTCGATGAAGGAAATGCCGTCTTTGGAGGCGATGGATTTCCAGTGGTCGATGGCCTGGCGGAGTTTTTCGCGATCCACTTCGATCCACTGGCCGCGGAACAGGACGAGGCCGTCGGAGCCTGCTAGAAGTTCCTTGATTTCGTTGGGGCTGAGTTTTTGGCCGTCGATGACGACATCGAGTTTGAAGTCGAGCAGGGCGTCGAGGCCGATGGAGGTGCCTTTTTTCTCACCGATGGTGGCGGCGACTTGCGGGCGCTTGCCGCGCTTCTGCCACCAGTTCGGGAGCCTAACGAGGAGTCCGGCGTCTTCAAAGGCGGGGATGTCGCGGAGGAATTCGTAGGCTTCCGGCGGGGTCCAGGCGAGCGGGTGGAAGACATCGCCGGTCTCGACGAGCGAGGCCATGAGCGGGCAGGTTTTTCCGGCAGCGTGGAGCGGGGTGAGGAGCTTGAGGAGGGCGGCTTTGTTTTTCGCTCCGGAGTATTCCTGAAGGGCTTTGCCGAGCGGAACCTGGTTGAGGCGGCCGGATTGTGAGAGGCCGGAGGCGTAGGAGGCCATGAAGGCGAAGGGGTAGTCGGGGTCATTTTTCTGCTCGGCGAGGTGCAGGGTGACGCGGCCGACGCGGGACCAGGCGGGGGCGTGTTTCTGGAGGAAGGCGGCGATGGATTTTTCCCGGGCAATTTCGACATGGGTCCAGTCGGTCAGTCGCTGCCAGAGGGCGAGCAGGACATCGGGCGAGAGGTATTCCGCGCCGGGCATGGGCGGGGCGTTGAGCGTCCAGGTGGCGAGTTGCGCGGGGTCGGGCGGCGGCAGTTCGGCGAGGGGGGCCGTGGATTCCGGGACTTGGCAGAGGGCGCGGATTAGGTGGTCGGCGATGGATTTCCAGAACAGGGTGGAGGCATCGGCCGCCGGATCGCCCGCGTGTCCGCCGAGGGTGATGAGGGCGGCGGACTCAGAGGTGGCGAAGGTGAGGTGGAGAGGGTTTTCCGGATCCGGACAGATGAGCACGCCGCCGGGGGTGAGGCCGAGTGAACTGGCGGCGGTGGGCGTGGCGTGCGGCGTTCGGGCTGGAGTGGACATGGCGGAGACGGGCTTAAATGATCTGGAACGGGATGTCACCTGTTCCGCTTCCGATAATTTGCGGTCAATGCGGGAAATCCGCATCGATATCGCGGAACACGGCAGCAAGAGCCGCGAGAAATACCCGCACCATCCGCACCATCCTGATCCGGTTGCTCTAACTTCTCCGTGCGAGTGCTGCGGCCGGCTTCTCCACGAAGCGATGGAATACGAAGGCGGCGGCCACGCTCGCGGTGAAGGCCAGAAACAGCCCCGCAAGAGCGGCGGGCGCGGAAGTCCACCTGAGGCGGGCCCAGAAGGCGGAGACTAGCAACGGCACTGGGAAATGCACGAGGAAGAGGCTGTAGGATGTCCTGCCCATATGGGCGATCCATTTGCTGCGTGGCCAGCGTGTGGACAGGCCGGACTTCTCCGCGCCGAAGAGCAGCAGGCCCACGACGAGCGCGCTCGCCAGCCGCCAGCGCCATTCGTAACACATGGCGGCGATGACTGTAAGCTGGTAGATCCAAAACATGGGTGCCAAGCCACCCCGCTTCTCGTCGCCCGGTGGACGACGGTGCCCATGAAGAAATACGGGAAGAAATAGAGAGCCCACGAGTCCCAGTCTGATTTGCTTTTGAAATAGAACAGGGAAATCAGTGAGAGCGTCCCACCGGCTGTTATGGGGAAGTCGATCCGGGACGAAGCGCCGGATGCCTTCGACCGGGTCGCGTATCCAGAGCATGGCAACGTAGATCAGTCCCAGTTGGAAATTGATGCAGACAAACCACAGGCCGGCGGACAGGTGTTGGTAGCCCATTATTTCCTGAGCGAAAAACACGTGCGCGATGAGTTGCGGCATGGTGGGTGGCGCTCCGACAACAGCCTCAGGTAACCACCCGCGTCCGAAGGCATTGGCTGCGATGGCAAGGACGATGGCCGCGAGATAGGGAATCCCCAGACGACGGTAGCGTTGGGCGATGAAACGTCCGTTCGCCGGGGCGTCCCAATTCCTGCCTGACATGCTGCGAGCCATGACATAGCCGCCGATCACAAAGAAGACCTGGGTGGATCGAGCGTATTCGCTAAACCAGTAGACGAGGGGGCGAGGATCGTCTCCGCCTGCACGCTCATCGGCGGATAAAGCGCGAAATGATGCAAGAGGATCAACACGGACGCCACTGCGCGCAAGGCATCGAGAAACCGCAGGCGTTCGCCTGCGGTTGGTTTTTCGTTTTGACTTGGAATCATTGCGAGAGCGGAACCGTGGCTTGAGTTGGGGTTTCCCGCGGGGCGCCAAAACACGATGTAAATAGGGGTTGGCCTCGCGCATTCGCTTCTTGTCTGCCTTCCGCTTTGATCCGTTTCCTTCGCCAGCGCATTTTCGATGGACGCGATTTCGGCGTTGCTTTAGCAAGCCCCGAGCATCGGGCTCGGCGATTCGGGATAAACCATCGCCCGCCTCGCCGCGTTCCAGGTATTGCCTCGAGTGGCTCGCCCACACGCCGGCACGATATTCCGCCGTTCTCACCTTCTCCACGACCTCTCCGTCACATGATTCTATCGACCAGCCCGTGGAAGTGCCTCGTCACCGAAGGCATGGGCTATTCCTTTGGAGGCACCATGATCCGCTGACTGGAATAACGGCTGGGAGTGATAGGGAATGAGTTGCCTTTTCGCTTGTCAGCAAGTGATCAAATACGCAATGTTTTGCTGTTCACATGATTACCCGCCTATTTTCAGCCGCGTTGCGCGGGGTCGATGCCCAGGAAGTCGAGGTGGAGGTCAACGCCCGCGGCGCGGACAAGCCGATCGTCATAATCGTCGGCCTGCCGGACGCGGCGGTACGCGAATCCTCGCAACGGGTCATTTCCGCCATCGGCGCCTCCGCGCTCTATCTGGATGACGGGATCAAGACGGTGAACCTCGCGCCTGCGGATTTGAAAAAGGAGGGGCCGTCGTTCGACCTGCCGATCGCGCTGGCGATGATCGCGGCGAGCGGGACCAAGCCGTTCAACGCGGAGGACTGCTGCGTGGTCGGCGAGTTGGGTCTGGATGGGACGGTGCGGCCGGTGAAAGGCGTTCTATCCATCGCGCTGGAGGCGAAGAACCGGGGCCGGAGCCGCCTGTTCGTGCCCGAGGCAAACGCGCCGGAAGCGGCGGTGATCGAAGGCATCGATGTGTTCCCGATCCGGAATCTCAAGCAGGCGTGGGACTTCCTCAACGGCGACATCATCATCCCGCCCTTCCATCTCGACCGCCGGGCGTTCTTCAATTCCCACCGTTCCTACGAAGTCGACTTCGACGAGGTGAAAGGCCAGTATCAGGTGAAGCGCGCGCTCGAAGTCGCGGCGGCGGGAAATCACAATTTACTTATGGTCGGTCCTCCTGGCACCGGCAAGTCGATGCTGGCCAAGCGAATGGCCTCGATCATGCCGGACATGACCGAGGAGGATGCGATCGAAACGACCAAGATCCATTCCGTCACCGGGCTGTTGGATTCGAAACGCTCCTTCCTAACGACCCGGCCGTTCCGTTCGCCTCACCATACCATTTCCGACGCGGGCCTGCTCGGCGGCGGCACCAATCCGGGGCCGGGCGAAGTTTCCCTCGCACACCATGGAGTGCTTTTCCTCGACGAGCTCCCCGAGTTCCGGCGGCAGACACTGGAGGTTTTGAGGCAGCCGCTAGAAGACCGGGTCGTGACGATTTCCCGCGCCGCCGGATCACTGACGTTTCCCGCCAACTTCATGCTGGTGGCCGCGATGAATCCCTGCCCTTGCGGCTATTACGGCGATTCAAAGCGGGAATGCCGTTGCTCGACGCGGCAGATAGAAACTTACCGGCAGCGGATCAGCGGCCCTTTGCTGGACCGGATCGACATCCACTGCGAGGTGCCGCTGGTGGATTTCCGCGAGCTTTCCTCCAACACCAATACCGGAGAATCCTCGGAAGCCATCCGCCAGCGGGTGATCGCCGCACGCGGCATCCAGTTGGAGCGCTTCAAAAAATCCTCGAACTCGACGAACTCCTCCATGGGCTCGCGGCAAGTCCGACAGCACTGCCAGTTGAGCGCCGAGGGCAACGGCTATCTGGAACACGCGATGGAGGAGATGAACTTCTCCGCCCGCGCCCACGACCGAATCTTGAAGGTCGCGAGGACTCTTGCGGATCTTTCCGGATCTCCTGACATCCGGCCTAATGATATTCTGGAAGCCATTCAATTTCGTTCTTTGGATCGGAAGTTGTTTTCGTAGCAAATAACAAGAGAGTTACCAAGCATCCATCCAATGAAGGAATAGGCGAAGCCGATGATGAACGGCAGCCAGATGGCGGCGCGCTCCCACCACGTGAAAGTCCATGTTCCTCCGGGTTGCTCAAGAGTGTGATGGACCATGAAATATAGGATGCCACTGGCGGCCAGGGCGATGAATCCGGCGTTCCCCGATTTCACGGCGAAGGGCAGTGCCCAGACGAAATACCAGGCGTGCAGCATGGGAGATAGAAGGTAGGTAGCCAGAAATCCCCGCTGCGCGGCTTCGAGCAGGGTGCGGCTTTTCAGTCCCACCCAGATCCATGAAACCAGCATGGCGAGCATGAACAGGCTGTCGTAGTGGCCGCCACCGGCGAAGCTCACGGCACCCAGCGGATTCCATGCGTAGATCAGTGCGGGCTTTGCGCCGAAGCGTCTGCACAACAGGAAGCAAAGGGCCATGTCGGCGAGTGTGAAGAGAACCTTGAAGCCAAACGGGCCGAAGCCAAACGAGGCCATGGCGGCGATCAGCCACTGGGTGAGTGGCGGGTAGATAGCGGTGGCTCCCGGATGACCCACGGATTTCCCGATTCCGGCAGGTTTTGCATTCCGGTCCAGCAGGCGGAACCATAGCCACGAATCCGCTTGCGAATCACCTCCGCGCCCATATTCGCGGCAAGCTCCACGGTTTCGTCGCTGCTGCCATTGTCCACCACGCGGACGCCGGTGAGCGGCCAGCATTTGAGGTGGGAGAGCGCGCCGGGAAGAGTTTCCGCCTCGTTCAGCGCGGGGATGATCACAAGTGTCCGGCGGCAGACTTCATCCTCCGGGGACTTGCTCAAGTTCCCGGTATTTGCCGCACCGTGATGGTCGCGATGATGTTGACTCATGTGAGTTTCGACAGGTGAGCCGTGAGGCACCCGTCGGATCTTAACAAAAAATTCCGAGCGGACGCCGCGTCAGGGCCGGTCTTTCCAAGCCGTCCGGTGCGCACGAGCAACAGCTTCCATGGGCGGCCGTGAAGCCGATGGGAATAGTAAAAGTTCGTATCCTTCGTCACCACGACCGCATTTCGGCCATCGAAATCCCGTTCAATACTCCATCGCGGGAGGCAGCGAGATATTCCAGCATGTCGCCCGCGCTCAGTCGGCAGAATGTCCACGCTCGTGCGAACGCACATACATGAAATCAACAGGTGAAAGTCTGAGTCATCCCGAGACGAGCAACGGGAGAGCAGTCGGGGGCAACTGCGTCGTTGTGAGACGGGGTGGAGAGCAGCCCGAGGCGGACCTGCGGTCCCAAATACAAGTGAACCCCTTTCGGTTTACATGCCCGAAGACGAGCCGCAAGGTATGCCGCAGGGCGGGGTTATCAGTTTGCTGTTAGACAGCATCTACCTCAATCCGTTGGACTGGCTGATGGTCGGACTGGGTTTTGAAATGGTGCGGTATGCCGACGACATGGTCGTCCTCTGCCAAACCGAAGAAGAAGCCAAAGCCGCGCTGGAAAAGCTCCGGGAATGGATGGACGGGGCCGGACTCACATTGCATCCCGACAAAACCCGAACGGCGGACCTCAACCGGCCACTGCCCGGCTGGTTCGGTTACTTCAAACACGTCAAAGCCGGCCAACTGGGAGAAATCGACGGATGGATTCGCATGAGACTGCGCTCCATCCTGGGAAAGCGGCGCGGTCTGGAAGGCCGTGGCCTTGGAGGCGATCACCAACGCTGGCCCAACCGCTACTTCAAGAAGCTCGGGCTCTTTTGCCTGCTGGACGCCCGAGAAACTGAATTCGCGAGCCTCCGTAACGGAGCAAACCACTGACTGGAGGGCCGGATGCGGGAGATCCGCACGTCCGGTTCGGAGGGGGGAGCGGGGCAACTCAATGTCCCGTTCCTACCTCTATCCTCTATCTTATTTTGCTCTACCCCGGTGCGTCAGCGGGATCAGCCGACGCCGTGTTTCTTGAGAAAAGGGATGAGCTCGTCCAGGCCGAAGTCTGCGAGGACGTCGCCGTGCCAGTCCATGGTGGGGGCTTTGCTCTGGCCTGAGAGCTCGACCATTTCCTGCATCGCCTCGCGGTTGCCGGAGACGACGACCGTTTTCACGGCGACTTTCTTGCGGTCGAGATAATAGACGGCTTCGTCGCACCAAGGGCAGCCGGGTTTGATGTAGAGAATGGGAAGGCTCATGGGATGCTTGCTGGGCGGGTTTTCGGCGGGATTCGCCTTCCCGTCCAGTGCTGAATTTCATCGAGCAATTCAAGCGGGCGATTCCTGACCACTTCGATTTCGCCTCGGAAAATCTCGCCGGTCGATCCATCCAGCGAGATCGCGTCGCCCTCCGCGATCGCCTCGCCGCCGAGCGTGCCGCGCTGCCCGCCGGCATCGATCGCGAATCCGCCGCAAGCGACGATGCATGGCTTTTCCAACTGCCGCGCCACGACCGCCGCATGGGACGTGCGCGCGCCTTCGATGGTGACCAGCGCTGCGGCCTCGGCGAGTGCGGCGACATCGTCGGTGTCCGCGGTTTCGCGCACGAGGATGACGGTCTTGTCCGCGCGTTTGAGGGCCGCGACCCTGAGC
>JBFZFJ010000396.1:0-6952 GCA_041306405.1 Verrucomicrobiales bacterium
CTTTTCCGGCGAGGAGTCACCCATCACCCAAGGGCTCGCGCCGTTTTGGATTCGCGATGAGTTCTGGCAGAAAACCACCGTCGCGCCGGGAGCAAAGGCGCTGGCCTCGGTGACGCCGGACCCCGCGTTCAAGGGCAGCGGAAAACCCGAAAACATCATTTTCACCACGGAATCCGGCGGCGGGCGCGGCTTCGCGATTTTCCTCGGCCACGATGCCGAGGCGATGGGCAATCCCGCTTGGAGAACCCTGCTCCAGCGCGGCACCGAGTGGGCCGCCACCGGCAAGGTGACCATTCCGCCCGCCAAGAACTGGCCCGCGACGAAGGAGGATGCGTTGCGCCCCGGCTATTCATGGCTGCGGACCGACACCAGTCTGGCATTGTCTAACGGCGGCAAGCCCGTCTGGTGTCTGGTCTTCGATCCGGCCCGGCCAAAGTCTTATTTCCATCCACTCTCGACGGTGGATGGCAAGGCTCTAACCAGCTTCGAGCCTCCCGATCATCCCTGGCATCGCGGCCTTTGGTGGTCGTGGAAATTGATCAACGGCCTGAATTATTGGGAAGAGGATCCGAAAACCCACACCAGCGAGGGCGTCACGGAACTGACCGGTGCCACCGTCGATCCGCGGGGCGATTTCGGAGCAAGCGCCGAGTTGCGCTTCAGCTACCACCCGCCCGGCCAGGCCGCGGTCATGACGGAACTGCGCAAGCTCTCCATCACCCAACCGGATGCCGAAGGCCGGTATCGGATCGACTGGACCAGCGAGTTCACCGCGGGAAACGCCTCCGTCACCTTGGGGCGCACTCCTCTGCCGAATGAGGAGAACGGCAAGCCCTATGGTGGCTATGCGGGCTTGTCGCTGAGGCTTCCTGTCGATTCCAATGGATGGTCGATCCGGACGAGCGAAGGGAAAACCGGTGCGGTCGGCAGCCACGGGCAAGGCGCGCGCTGGGTTGATTTTTCCGGTCCCGGCGGGGGAATCGCCATTTGCGATCATCCCGACAACCTGCGCCACCCGTCGCCATGGTATGTGCATGACAGCCCGCCGATGAGTTTCTTCAGTCCGGCTGTTTTGTTCAATGAGCCACTGGTCCTTGCTGCCGGGCAATCGTTGAAACTCAGCTACCGCGTCCTGATCCACTCCAAACCGATGTCCATCAAGGAAATCGAAACGGACTGCCACACCTTCGCAGCACCTGCGAAACCATGAACCATTTGAACCAACCCCACAAACCATGAAAATCGGCTGCTTCGCCCTCATCCAACCGTTCTCGCCCATGCGGCGGCAATTCGAACTCATCCGCGAACTCGGCTTCGACTACGCGGACCTAACGGACAATCACGACGGCGCCACGCTCGGCACCGAATACGGATTCTCCGCCTCGTTCAGTCTGGACTCCCATCCCGCGACCATCCTCGACATGGTCAACGAGTTCAATCTCACGCTCACCAGTGTTTGTGCTCACGCGAACTTGCTCGATCCCACCTCGCCGGACCGCTACGCCACGGCGGAAATCATCAAGGCGATCAAGCTCGCGCATTTCCTCGGCGTCAAACAGGTCATCACCACCGAGGGCGATCCCAAGACGGACTTCGGCCACCACCTCACCGACGACCAGCGCCTCTTCAGCATCCGCGAAAAGCTCCACGAACCGATCCGCTGGGCGAAGACGTTCGGTATCGAGATCCTGCTAGAACCGCACGGCATCCTCACCGACACCGTGGACGGTATGTCCCGCATCCTCGACGCGCTCGGCAACGAGGAAACCGTTGGCATCAACCTCGACACCGGCAATTCATGGCTCGGCGGCGGTGATCCGCTCCAGTTTGTGAAAACCTTCGGCTCGCGCATCAAACACGTGCATTGGAAAGACATGCCGGAAGAATGGATTCCCAAACGCGGCACCCAGTTCGGCTGCGGTATGGGGCTGATTCCGCTGGGCGACGGCATCGTCGGCATCGAGGCCATCGTGAAGGAACTTCTCTCACAAGGATTCGACGGTCCCACCACCCTGGAAATCGCTGGCGAAGAAGCCGTCAAGGTTTCCGCTGAACGCCTGCGCAAATGGTCCGCTTCCTAAACTTAACGACTCATCCCATGAACAGCACCACACGTCGCCGATTCCTCGCCACATCCACCGCCGCATTTGCAGCGCCATTCATTCTGACCTCCCGCCGCGCCTCCGCGGCGGACGCTCCAAGTCGCACCATCCGCCTCGGCCACATCGGCGTGGGCGGCCAGGGCACCAACCTGTTGCAAAATTTCCTCGGGGTGAAGGGCGCAACGAGCGTCGCCATCGCTGATCCCTTCCGCCAGCGTCGCGAGGCCGCCGCCGGACGGGTGATGGCACCACTTTCTTCGGTTCCAAGGGCTGGGTAAGCCTGAACCGCGGAGGGGCGGAGGCCAGCAATCCGGAGTGGCTCAAATTGAAGGAATGTGAAGGCGACAAGCGTCGTGCTGCATCGGAACAACTACTACGCATCCTTCGTGGAGTCTGTCCGCGAACGCACGCCGTCCATCGCGCCGATCGAAGATGCCGTGCGTTCCGATGCTTTCAGTCACCTCTCATTGATGGCGGTCAAGTCCGGGCAAGAAGTCGTATGGGATCCCAAAGCCTACCGCATCGTATCGCCGGAGCCGCTCAATGAGCAAATGAGCCACCCGGTCCGCGGGGACTGGAAACAGAGCTGAACCGTAACAGGCGGTTCAGCTGCGAACTGAATCCGTCGCCCCGCCGCCGTGCTGGCGGTATTCGCTTGGGGTGAGGCCGTATCGTTCGCGGAAGGCTTTGGCGAAGTATTGGCTGGACTGGAAACCGCAGCGGAAGGCGATTTCCGTGATGCTCGATGCCAAATCCGCTGTGAGCAATGCGGCCGCTTTTTCCACCCGGAGTTGGCCCAGATAGGAGCTTGGAGTTAGATTGGTGGTCTTCCTGCAGAGTGTGGAGAACTGCGAGCGACCCAGTCCGCAGACCTCCGCCATGGATTCCAAGGTCCACGGCTCGTCCAGCCGGTGGGTGAGGCTTTCCAAAAACAGGCGCACGGTCCGATCGCTGCCGGACAGCGACGCGTCGAGCTGGGGATTGTTGAATTCTAGCAACTCGGCCAGCAGGACCACCAACTCATTGATGATGATCTTTAGCCGCGCCAGATTCATCTCGCCCACCCCGCGTGCGACGATCTCGTCGAGCCGCGAAAAACAATCGCCGATCCGGCGGTCGCCGTGCCAGACGGGATCTTCGTTCTGCCGGAGCGTTTCGGTGAGCCGTTCGAGTCCGGATTTCGGGAGAAGCAACCACTTCGGCCATTGCCACGGCTGGTTGGGACGGCGCACGCCCACATCGAGGATGATCCAGGAATAATGACAGGCCGGCACGTTCGGATCGCCCACCCGGTGTCGCTGCCATGGCCGGGTGATGGTCAGCTCGCCCGGCCCCACCGTCAGGGACTTTTGGTTGATTCCAAAGGGCAGCTGTCCGGCGGACACATAACCGATTTCGATGCCCTCGTTGCAGTGCCAGCCGAGTCCCCAATCCTGTTTTCCCGGTGCGTTCCAATAGCCCGCCATGCAGAGCTCCTTCAACTCATTTCCCGGCAGGTGGGTGCCCGGGTATGTGCCCCGGCTGATCGCTTCAAGGCGCAAGACGTCAAGGGCTGCGGCTCGTTTGAGCGGCTCACAGGTGTCGGCGTGAAACAATTCCCGCTCGGTGCGGAAGGTGCGGCGTTTTTCCATAGGTTATGGTGGTACTTACCCATTTCAGGAAAATTTTGAATTGGAAAATTTACCAGTGGAAAACTTTGCAGCATTCACCCGTGGCAATTGACTACTTTCATTTCATTATCACTGGAGCAGCTGTGGAGAAGTGGTGGGCGGTAAGGCGAAGGGAAATGGAAAGAAGGCGCGAGAGGGCTTGGTGCGGGCGTGTTTTTGCGATCGAGGCGCGGGATTCCAAGCTGAGAAGTGGCATCGGCTTTTTGAGGTAGCGAACTTTTGACACCCGGCTTCAGCCGGCTATGGTCCCGCCGTTCCAAGGAACCCCCCAACACTTTTTTACCATGAGCGAAACAACCGTCGAAAAACACGTCTTCCAGGCCGAGATCCAGCAATTGCTCGATCTGGTCGTCCACTCCCTCTACACCGATAAGGAGATTTTCCTCCGCGAGCTGATTTCCAACGCTTCGGATTCGATGGAAAAACTCCGCCACATCGAGGCCACCGAGAAGGACGTGCACGAGCCGACTTTGCCGTTGGAAATCCACATCACCACCGACGCCGAGGCGAAAACTCTGACGATTTCGGACGCCGGCATCGGCATGACCCGCGAGGAGCTGGTGAAGAACCTGGGTACCATCGCCCACTCGGGGACGAAGGCGTTTCTCAAGTCCGTGAAGGACAGCGGCAGCACGCCGGGCAACATGATCGGCCAGTTCGGCGTCGGGTTTTACTCGGCGTTCATGGTGGCGGACGAGGTGAAGGTCCACACCCGCAGCTGGCGCGCGGACGGCGAGGAGCTTGTCTGGATCAGCGACGGCAAGACCGGTTATGAAATCGAGGATTCACCCGGCCAATCGCGCGGCGTGAAGATTGTGATGCACCTGAAGGAAGAGCTCGGCGAATATGCCGAGGAGACCCGCATCAAGCATCTCATCGAGCGTTACAGCAATTTCGTCGGTTTCCCGATTTTCCTCAACGGCACCCGCGTCAACGAGGTGGAAGCGCTGTGGCTGAAGAACAAGTCGGAGATCTCCGAAGACGAATACAAGGCGTTCTATCAATTCGCCTGCAAGGCCTGGGACGAGCCGGCCTACCGCCTTCATTTCAGCGCCGACGCGCCGATCGCGATCAACGCGCTGGTCTTCGCGCCGAGCGAGAATCCCGAACGCACGGGCTTCGGCAAGGTCGAGGGCGGCGTCTCGCTCTACTCGAAGAAAGTGCTCATCGACGCCGACCCGAAAGGCCTGCTGCCCGACTGGATGCGCTTCATGAAGGGCGTCGTCGACAGCGCGGACCTGCCGCTCAACATCTCGCGGGAAACGATGCAGGACAGCGCGCTGATCCGCAAACTCGGCGCGGTCATCAGCAAGCGCGTGATCAAGATGTTTGAAAAGGAAGCCGAAGCCGATCCGGAGAAATACCGCGGCTTTTACAAGAAATTCGACCGCTTCTTCAAGGAAGGCATCGCCACGGACTATCCGAACCGCGACGCGCTGGCCAAGCTGCTGCGCTTCGAGTCGTCGCTGACAGAACCGGGCGCGGTCTGCGGCTTCACGGACTATGTCTCGCGGGCGAAGGACGGGCAGGAGTCGATTTACTATCTGGTCGGAGCCGGTCGCGAGCAGGTTGAAAGCAGCCCTTACGTGGAGGCGTTCAAGGCGCGCGGATTGGAAGTTATTTATTTCACCGACGCGGTGGATGAATACGTCGTGGAGTCGCTCGGTGAGTTCGATGGCAAGAAGCTCGTTTCCATCCGCCACGGCGGTGTGGAGCTGGAGGAGCACGCGCCGGAAGGTGACGCGCTTTCCGAGGAGCAAACGGCGGCGCTGTGCGAGTTCCTCAAACAGGAACTCGGCGACCGCGTGACTGCCGTCGCAAGCGGCAAGCGGCTGGTGGACAGCCCGGTGATTGCGCTCGTCCCGACGGACGGCATGAGCCCGCAAATGCGCCAGATGATGAAGGCGATGGACGAGAATTTCAAAGACGAGATCAAGGTGGAGCTGGAAATCAACCCGCGCCATCCGCTCGTCAAGAAGTTGTCCGAGGCCAAGGATTCCAACCCGGAGCTGGCGAAGCTGGTGGCGCTGCAACTGCTCGACAACTCGCTGATCGCCGCTGGCCTGCTAGAGGACGCCCGCGACACGGTTTCCCGGATGAACACGCTGATGGAGAAGGCGATGGGCTGATGAAAACGTTCTGCCCCGAGTGTAAAAACAGCCTGACCGGACCCAAGTCCGCGATGGGGACGCGCGTGGACTGCCCCGAGTGCCGGCACTCGTTCTATTGGACGGACCGCCAGCACGCCGGGGAGACCTTCGTGGTCTATGACTTGGAAACGACCGGGCTGGACCCGGAGCAGGACGAGTTCATCCAGATCGCCGCCATGCGCTTCACGGCGGGCTGTTTGTGCCCGGAGGAAACCTTCGCCAGCTTCGCGAAACCACGGCGGCCGATCTCCTCGTTTATCGAGAGTTACACCGGCGTGGGAAACCGCCACGTGGCTAACGCTAGCCGGCCGGAGGAAGTGCTCTGCGAGTTCGCCGTTTGGTCGGGGGACTCCACCCTCATCGCCCACAACGGCCTGCGCTTTGACAGCAAGTTCCTAGCCGCCACCTGCCGCCGCCACGGCCTGCCGATGCGCGAGGTGCACAGCATCGACTCCATCCACATGTCGAAGATGTTGTTCGGCAAAACCCGCGGCACCGGCCACTCGCTGGACCATCTGATTTCCCGCCTGCGGATCGACCAGCAAGGCATCCGCCGCCACGACGCGCGCGGCGACGTGGAAATCCTCGGCCGCGCGGTGGCGGGGATGTGGCAGCGACTCGGCCTGGACCGGGCCTTCAACGGCGTGCCGAGGCACGGCGCGTTCCTGCCGCTCGCCCGTCTTTAAGACGGGTCCGACAAGCGCTGTCGCTTGTGCCAGGACTTCCCCGGATTCGTCTCAAAGCTGACAGGGACTCCGTCTCCGCGTCCCTGCAATGCGTCCCTGCAATGCGTCCCTGCAATCCGTGGCTGCAATCCGTGGCTGCAATCCGTGGCTGCGGCGTCTCGCCGCAGACCGTGCTTGGGGCGTCTCGCTCCAACTTTTCCCCCGGTAGGG
Organism: Verrucomicrobiales bacterium; assembly: GCA_041306405.1. Classification (GTDB taxonomy): domain Bacteria; phylum Verrucomicrobiota; class Verrucomicrobiia; order Verrucomicrobiales; family Akkermansiaceae; genus Luteolibacter. The sequence goes on from JBFZFJ010000396.1 coordinate 6,819, forward strand.
CCCGCCCGCCGCGGCGCGCCCACTTCATTTCCCCCGCCGGAGGCTACTCTTCATCCAAGAGTTCACCGCAAAGGCGCGAAGGCCGCAAAGGGACGCAGAGAAAGAAATGGTTTCACGGACTCCGCTTCCTCAAC
>JBFZFJ010000397.1:0-13562 GCA_041306405.1 Verrucomicrobiales bacterium
AGATCGAGATCGGACTTCTGGGGCGGACCTGTCTGGATCGGAGGATCGGCTCGGTAGGGGAATTCACCAACGAAGTGAAAGCCTATCTCGCCCGGAAGAATGAGGAATCCAATTCGATCAACTGGCAGTTCACCAACGAAAAAGCCCGCATCAAACTCAAATCACTCTATCCAACAATTTGAATTTCACGAGACACTAGCCCCCCACGACCGTTCGATGGGAATCCTGGCAACCAGCCACCCACCAAGACAAACTCAGGCAAGACAACAGGGCGGCTAACCCACTTTTTCGTTTCATGAACATCCCCTTCACGGGCTCAGAGAAGCCCTAACGCGACAGGCAGGCGCAATCATCCCGCAACCCTATCAGTCGCATGAATGCAGTTTTTGCATAATCTTGGTCGGCCGAGCGGAAAGCGCTGACCCCACGACATGACGGAACGGTCAACCGCCCGGATTCCCGACCCGCAGGCCGACGGCCGAAGCAAGCGGATGCTCGGGATAGAAAATCTTAAAGCGCCCGCCTCCCGCCACCGATCCCCTGCCCCCGCTCATCCACAGCACGTTCGTCGGAGCGATCACCGGCATCTTGAGGTAAGAAGCCAACCTCGCCGCGAACGCGGGAAACCCCGAGGGCGTGGCCGCCCCGGAATTGCAGCTATACAAAACCAAACATTCCGAGTGCTTCAGATCATCGTGCCAGCGGGGCATCCGTTCCAGCTCGGCGGCCAGCTGGCGGGCGGTGACGAGCCTCTTCACGGGCTCTCTTTCGTCAACAAGCACCGGTCCGTAAGCACTCTCCTTCAGCCCGTGGGCCATGATCGTGAAACACCGGTCACTGTCCCAGGCATGGTTCGGATTGCTGCCGGGATTGCGATTCACCCCATCCCGGTGCAGGGAAACATCCACACCGGTGCCACTGGGACTGCTGGCCGTCCCGGCGAACTTGACCACCGAAGCCGCAGTCGTCCTCCCGAAAGAGACCCGCGCTGCGGACGGACAGGAACCGGAGCACGCAGCTAACAACAGGAACAGTCCGGACCAGCCCCACATGATGCATGGGCTCCATCCGCGGGATTTCGAGAGCGGTTGCGTGTTGAGAGAGTCCCGCCGGCATCGGTCGCGCGTGTTCATCCCCCGCGTGTCCGCCAAACCCGGATAGATTTAAATCAAACATGACGCGAAAACCGCCGCCTCGCGCAAGTCTTGCAGACTCACGCCGCCACGCCGGACAGACGACCACGCGCTAACAACCATCGCGCGCCGAGAGTGCAATTGCTGCACCACGTGTCGGCGATTCGACAACTCGACCATCCCCTCGCGGTGCCGGCACATCGCTTAATCCAGCCCATCGGTTGGAGGCCGGCTGGAACATGACTATCGAGACGCTCACCCAAGAGACGGCAGCCATGCCCGTCGCCCCCTGTCCCCACTGTGGCAGCTCCCTCAAGGTTTCCCGGATACCCGCCATCGGGAACTGCCCCATCTGCGAAGGAGGTCTCCGGGTTTCAATCCAAGCGCTCAACGAGCGCGGCGAACCCGATGCCGATCACCCGGGATTCGAGAGCGGCAAGCTTGGCTGGCTCGTGGCCGGAGTCCTGCTCCTCACCCTGATCGTGGTGATTTTCGTGATCGAGACGAGCGTCCGCCTGTCAGCCTCGCACGTCGATGACTATCAGGATGCATCCGACAATCGTTTCACGGGATGGCCATGGAGGTGCCTTCCGAATCCGGATTGCCCCGTTCCCGGGGAGATTCTCACAGGCCTCGGCTGGGACAATGACGGAAACTCCCACGCACTCGTCGCCGCCTCGTTCATCGTGACCAGTCATAACCGCGTGCCTCCGAAAGTCTATTTCCGGGCGGCGGACGGCAGACGGTTCACCCGAAAGACCACCGACAGCCACACCATGGTCCGGGACCCCTCGGGGCAACCCTTTATCCGCCTCTGCCGGCTCGACCAGCCGCTTCCGCCCGCCATCGTTCCGCTGCCGGTCCTCACCTTTGACAAGGATACCCGCTTGTGCGGGGATCTGCTCATCTTCGGCCGCCAGGGCCGAATCGGCCATGAATCCGGCGCGCGGGTGAACTTCAGCCGGGGCATCGACCGCGAGGACGATTATGTTGTCGGACGGGGCGAACTCAGCACCGAACCTGGTTTCGGGCAACAAGGGCAAATCCGGCTGCGCCCCGGCGACTCCGGCTCGCCGGTCCTCTTCCGAGTCAGAGGTCAATGGACTCTGGCAGCCCTTGCCTGCGCGACCCGGATCCATAACCAGTCCGGCCAGTTCCTGTTAAATCATGTTTACGCCGTGCCCGGACCTCACCTCGAGGCCATGCGCATGGCGGGAGCGGAGGTGCGCCCCGTGCCATTCCTGCCCGGCGCTGATTCCGGCCCGATCCGTCGGGTGAAACAGAACGCCCCGCCAGGGCAAGTGCAATGATTGCACACGCGACCCGTATTCGGCGGCAAGCGGGATTCCCCTCACCGCCGCCCTCAAACATTCTCTTAGAGCCAACTGAAATCCTCTTAATGAAAAACAAATCATCCTTCCAAAGCTCCATTCTCGGGCTCATCGCAGCCGCCACATTGGTCTCCTGCACCCACACCGGCGTGCGGACGGCACCCGTGGCCGCCACCTCGCCAAACGCCGCCCTCGCCGACGCGGTGACCGGGTCGGTGAACTCCTATCGTCTGACCCACGGCGCAAGCGAACTCAAGCGCCACGCAGGCCTCGACCTTCTGGCGCGCAACCACAGCAACTACATGCGCGCCAATCGCGGCAAATTCACCCCTAACGAAACCAACGCCACCCATCTCGGGTTCGAGGGCAGAGCCATGGTGGCCCGGCGTCATTACTACTTCACCAACTCCACCGAAACTGTCGCCGCGGTGGCCAAAAGCACCTCAGACGCCCGCTCCGCCTCCAAGCTGCTGACGCTGTGGAAGGAATCTCCGCAGGACGAAAAGGCAATGACCAACAAGGACTGGACGCACACCGGCATCGGCACGGTTACCGACTCAGACGGCACGGTCTTCGCCACCCAGATTTTCGGCACGGAAAACATTTTCCCCAGTGCCCGGCGGGAGCGATTGAACTGATGCCAAAACGGCAGGCATGACAAAATTTCCATCAACCATCCCACTCATAACCCCACAATAAAACTCCAATCGTTAGGCATGGGCGCTCTAGTCGCCGCTCTCTGCTCCTCTGCAGTTCACGCCGGTGCCAACCTTGCTCGGAGCTTCCACCTCGAAGTGGCAAGCCGCGGGTCAATAGCGAATGGCTGATAGAAAACGTTTCCACGCGCCGATGGATTCCCACGCGCATGCTTCCAATCCCGAGAAATCGAGCGCGTCGCCGACACCGTCTTGCTCCAGCATGGATGCCACGGACAAAAATCCGCAGCTCAGCGCGGAGCCCTTGAGCTGATGCACGGCCATCCTCATTTCCCCCATGTTTCGCTCCCCGCTTAAGACCCTCAACCCGGCGACCCGATCCATGAGGCAGCTGGCGAAATCATCGATAATCTGATAGACATCGCCACCGGTGAGATCTCCCAGGGAAACGAGCTGGTCGATATCGAGCAGGTCCGGACGAGTCTTCATAAAGTGATCGGGGTTACGGCTATTTGACATCCCGTCTCTGTCATTCGCCTGCGAGATGATGCCGCTTGAGCATGTTGTAAACCGTCCTGAGACTCACACCGAGACGCTTGGCGACGAGGCGGCGGTTCCCCGCGCAAAGGGCCAGCGCGGCCACCAGCGAGGCGCGCTCCAATTCATCGATTCGAGCGCTCCCCACCACAAGGGCCGACGAACCTTCCCCACACTTCGCGGGGTCCCATAGGTAAGAAGGGCAATCCGCGGTCCCGATGATCGGTCCCTCCGTGTTCCGGCACGCCGCCTCGATGCAGTGGCGCAGCTCATCCAGGTTGCCGGGCCAGTCGTATTGCAACAGGACTTCCATCGCCGGCGCACTGATGAACAGGCGGGGGCGCTTGGCGGCCACGCAGAAACTCGTAATGAACTGTTCGCAGAAGACGGCGAGATCCTCAATCCGCCGCCGGAGTGGCGACAGCGGGATGTGCATCGGTTTCAGGCTGAACCACAGTTTCTTCGAGAAACGGCCGACAGCAGCCTCCGCAGCGAGATCGGCGGACGCGGTGCAAATGATCCGGCAAGAAACCGGAAATGTCATCTTGGAACCCGGTTGCTGAAATTGGCCGCTGTTCAGGACCTCCGCCAGCTTGGATTGGAGCGGCTGGGACAAATGCTCCAATCCATGGATCACCAAAGTTCCCCCTGCAGAGCGTTGGAGCTCGCCCCGGACAGGATTCTCGCCTCCTCCGCCCGCACTGCCAAACAACGCGGCTTCAACACACCCGATGCCGGGGTCGCCAATCCTGAGAATCCGCAGCGGCCCCTGGGCATTCACGCCTGCCTCATGAATCATTCCGGCAAACCTGACTTTGCCCGTTCCCGCTTCACCGGTCATCAAGACCGGCTGGTCCGATGCTGTTGCGTTCAGAAACGAGACATGGCTTTCACGACCCGCCTTCGATAGCCAACCGCTGTCCTTAGAGCTGGCGAGCGGCGAATCGACCGTGTTCGGCGCGGCTGAATTCACCCGCTTCACCGCGTCGCAAATCGCGGAGAAAAGCGCCGCAAGATCTACAGGCTTGGTGAAATAGTCCCTCGCCCCCGCCTTGATGCATTCGACGGCAACACGTGCCGAATCCCGGGCGGTTAAAATAAAGCAGGGCACCCACGGTTTCTCCTGCAGAAGCTTGCGCAACAGTTCCACACCATCACCGTCCGGCAAGCCCAAGTCCAAGACGACGGCTACCTCCGGCTCCTTAATCAATCGCAGCGCGTCGGCGCTGCAAGAACATTCCAGCGGCTGGAATCCCTGCTGACTGCAAAACAGCGACAAGATTCGACGCGTGGAGACATCGTCCTCCACGATCAAAATCCGTCCTTGCAACTGCTTGTCCATCATCGGCAAATGTCAAAAGTGGTGATTGACTCGATTGGCATTACTTCAAAAAAGCCGACTTTGTTTATCATTGCTTGAAGTTTGAAACTGTTTAATTTCCGCCCCGGCTACGACGGGTAATTTAAGCCAAGATGATTGATCATCTGGAAATTCACAAGACGTGGGCAATTAATGCAAATACTGCACTATTTGACCACTTAATCTATTTTACGACCCCTCGATCGCAAAAATCAACCGCTGGGTAGAGACCCAAGATCTGACTTCGGCAGGTAAAGCGCAAGACTTTCCAAGAGTTTCTCGACGACCAGAGGCTTGAAGAGGCAGGCGTTCATCCCCACCTCAAGGCAGGCCCTGACATTGAAAATTTCGGCGTTCGCGGTGAGCGCCAGGATCGGCAAAGCCCGGTCGCCGCCAATCTCACTCTTTTACGGCTGCGGGTCGTCACCTCGATCCCGTCCAGATGCGGCATCCAGCAGTCGAGAATCGCCAGATCGAAGCTTCCGCGCGCGAGCTTGTCGAGAGCGTCCCGGCCATCGACGGCGGCGACGACCTCGAGTCCGAGTTTTTCGAGCAGCATCACTCCCAGATTGCGGGAAATCTCGTTGTCTTCGGCAAAAAGCACTCTGCCGGAGAATGTCTGCCGGCTGGATCGGCTTCCGGATGGATGCCGCGTCCGGATGCCCCCGGATGCGGGCCTGTCCGGAAGAGTCACGGTGAACACGCTGCCTTTTCCAATCCGGCTGGTCAGAACAATTTCCCCGCCCATGAGGGTGACCAGCTCGCGACAGATCGCCAGCCCCAGCCCGACTCCGCCGCCGCGAGGTTGATTCGCGCGCCCGGCCTGATAGAAATGCATGAAAACATTCCGCGCGTCGTCCTCCGACATTCCAGCGCCGGTATCCGCCACCCTGAAGCGCAAACGGGCCGGTTTCCCGGTGCTGGCTCCAATCCGCCCCGCAGCCACCACCACCCGGCCGCCCTCGCCGGTGAATTTGATGGCGTTGTCGAAAAGGTTCGCAATCACCTGTTTGATCCGGGACCTGTCACCAAACCCTCCGGCTGGAAAACCGGTGCCGATCACCCAACGAATCTGGATTTTATTTTCCCTCGCCGCGATCGAGGCCGTTTCGGCGACTTCCGCAATCAACGGGCCGAACAAGAAATCCGACTCATTCAACTCCATTCGTCCTGCCTCGATGCGAGCAATGTCGAGACTCTCACCGATGATATCGAGCATCCAGCGACTGGAAGCATCCCCCATTTCAACCAGCTGCCGCGCCTCATTCGAGATGTCCATTCCCCGTAGCATCTGGAACGCGGCAAGAGCCCCATGCAGCGGAGTGCGCACCTCATGGCTGATTTTCGCCAAAAACTCGCTTTTAGCCAGGTTCGCGCTCTCCGCTTGTTTCCTCGCCGTGCGCTGGCTCTCCTCCGCCTCCCGCAGCCGGTCCTCGATGAGCTTGAGCGGAGTGATGTCGATGTGGGTCCCGATCATCCGCACGGGAACCCCCTCCGCATCCGCAAGGCAGGAGCCTCTTGCGATGATCCAACGCCAGCTTCCATCCCGGTGCCTCATTCGGAAAGTGCCCTCCACCGCGGCTCCGGGGTTTCGGCTCCACACCAGGGCGTTCTCCTCGGCCACCTGACGATCATCCGGATGAAGCCTCTCGCTCCATTCCTCGATGGAATCCGAGATCTCGCCTCCCTGGTAGCCGAGCTGGCGTTTCCATTGTTCGGAGTAAAACACCCGGCCCTCCGCCACATCCAAATCCCAGAGTCCCACATTGCTGCGCTCCAGCGCCAAGGCCAGACGCTGTTCGGAGAGCCTCAGCCGGGCCGCCTGTTCCTGCACGAAGGAACGCTGGCGCCGACTCTCCAGAATGGCACCAACCTGTTCGATATACACATTGAACGGTCTCACCGCCGCCGGCCTCATCGGCTCATAAAAACCTTTGTTCCTGAGGCTGTTGGCCGCAATCAACACGCCGATGGGCTCCCCCTCGTCTCCGGTCACAATCCCGGCGAGGAAATCACCAATGCCAAGACTCTCGGGAAGGTTCGGCCAAGACGCAGGGGGGGGAGGCCAAGGAGCTGGCGGAACACGACGAACCGCGCGCCTCAGCCACCCAGCCCGCAAGGCAATCTCCGAGAACCGACCTTCCCCACGCACCAAGCTCCAGATCCCCGGATTGATACAAACAGTCGCCGTCCTGAGCCGACCGCAAACACCAGAACAAACCGTGCTCACATTCGAGAACATCCACCATGGACTCGCAGGTCAGAATCGCAAAATCCTTGTCGGCGCAGGGTCGCACGCCAGCCCGGATAAACGCCCGCATCCGCTCGAAACGGGCGGACTCAAGCTCGACCATGTGTTTCGACTCGAGCAAATGCTGCTCGAGCAGATGGAAATCGGCGATCCGCGTCTGCAACATCAGATTCTCGCCGGTCAGGCGCTCTATCTCGGCGTCCGCATCCCGCGTCCCGGCGCTTGGCATCCGCTCATCCCCACTCATCGCCCACCCTCTTTGAGATTCACCGGCTTCCTGAAAACGGCGTAAAGCGCCGTGGTGTAGTTATGATAGGCGTTGGTGCCCGCCAGGGACGCGAACTCGCCGAACCCATACATGCCAAGCCATGTGCCTCGCGCCCGCCGCCCCACGGACAGGTCATGCAACATGTGCGCGACTCAGGCGGATTACCAAACATCGAAGTTCACCTGGGTCCGCCGCAAGTGAAGCTTGTGCCCGTCAGGACGCCGAAGCGCCCTTGATCCCTATCGACACAGAACACTCGGCAACTCATGAAGTTTTCCTCAAGATCTCAGGACATCAATTTCCTCCCGTCGCCGACGGGTCGGAAATTTGCCTGTAAGGGGGCGCTGTCGAGAACCACTTCAGGAGCCGGAAACTCCGTTCCGGCTCCTGAAATCTGGACCGCCCCGCTTGTTTTCTTCCCTGACTTCTGCGCCTCGGGTGTCGCAGCAAGACGGGTCGGGCTTTCATGCCCAAGAAAGACAAGGGGAGCTCGCAAGCCGGCGGGTGTCGGCATGAGGGCTTCCCTTATTTTCAGTGGATTTCCGTCCCGCGCCATCCGGGGGGATAGCGCCGGGCGGCGGGGCTAGTCCCCACCCAGTGCCAGCGGAGAGATTCGATCCCGGGGGGATATGTTACCAAACACCAAGTCTATCCGCTGTGCACTACTTCTTGGTGGTTGAGGTAGTCCGGCCTGCCGCCAGCTCCCCGCGCTGGTCTTCCTGGGATTGCTTTCAAAATTCGGCGCTGTGTGAGGACTGCACTTATTGCACTTCCCGCTCTTTTTGCCCACCAGCCGGTTTGCCGTCGCGGGATTAACGCCACATGATCATCCCAGATAGGATTCGTACAAGCAACCAGGCCTTGTCGCAGGAACCGCGCAATTCATCGCCCGGAGCTCCTTGTTTCCTTCTGATCTTTCCTCCTTCCGCTCATGAAACCGTCGCTTCAATTATCCATATCGTCCTTGATTGCGGATATATCCCGCGATCTCTCATTTGAAAGCCCTCATTCCGCGGACCTGCCTGAACTGCTTTTGGCAGGCCTCGCCCTGAGACGTGGCATTCCGCCATCTCAGCTGAGGACTTTGCTTCCCCAGATGTCCGCCCTGCGGTGCCGCCTGGGACTCTCCCATGCATTGACACATCCGAATCTCAGCGTCTGGTATTTCACCAGCCTGGAAATCCATGAACCGCGGTTCGAACTTCTGTGCGAGAGCTACAGGGACGAACTGGAAAAGTGTCAGGAAAATTAGCCGGAGTCTTTGCTTCAAAGCAAAATTCTGGAACCTTAGGCAATACCTTCAGCCGGGAAAGAATGCATTTTTTACACTTTTAGCTTTGCAATGCCTCGCCGTGTAACTATCCGCCCGGCCAACTACTTCTGTATTCCCGACCGTGGTTGACAGCTGCACCCAGGCCATGACGGATCCAGCCGCGTGATTGATCCGCTTCGAGCCAATCCGGACGAGAGCCCGAAATGCCTTCCAAAAAAACGCGAGGATTGCCATCCATACCATGCTTGAAAATTTCAAAACGCCTCCACTGGTGCAACCACTGACGCCGCGGCGGCGGACCCTGCGGGACCAGCATCATACCACCGGAAAACTGCAAAGTTTGCATTCCAACCTAACGAGTTTGTAACACCGCCGCCCGGGACCTATTCCAAACTTATGCAGCTGCATCAGCGGACTCTCATTTTGTTTTTCGCATCCGGACCGCTCGCGGCCGCGCAGACCGGGCCGCAGAGCCTAATCTACTCCGGCAACTATCAAAACGGAGCGTTCGGCAGCCTGACCTTCCTCAACGAGGTGGTCGGATGGGATTTGTTTTTCAACAACGGTTTCCGCGGCGGCAGCACCGTCATCGCCAATGTCGAGGCCGGCCAGGTATGGACTGGGCACGAGGTGTTCGTTCGCGCTCCCGGCGCCCCCACCGCTTTCCATACTTACACCAATCCAGCGGCCGGCAGCCTCAACGAGCTTGACTATCATGCCACTACCGTCGGCCACGTACTGGTGGGCAGCGGCTACATCGAACAGGCCGGTGGCGGTGCCTACACTTTTGCCGGCCTCGGCATGGCTCCGGCGGCCGGCCTGATCACGGCAGGCGTGGCCGTGGAGTTTTCCGCGAGCAATCCCGGCTCGTTCTCCACCACCGAGGCCTCGGTGGTCACCGCCTACAAAGCCATGTTCCAAGGAACCGGCCTCGGCGTGGGGGTGCCACGGCCGGACGTGATCAACAGCAGCTGGGGCGGTAGCGACCCGTCCGCCACTTCGGGCGAGTCGCTTGCCATCGACGGCCTCGCGCGCCAGAACCCGACCGTCGCCTTCGTCGCATCCGCCGGTAATGGCGGCAGCTCCACGGCGGTCTCCTCACCCGCCGCGGGGTATAACAACATCTCGGTGGGTTCGCTTGGCGGCAGCTCGTTCCTCACCCCGTCCGGCTTCTCTTCCGGCGGTAAGACGGATTTTTACAATCCGATGGACCAAGGCGGCACTCTCTACACCGGCGTGCGCGCCGCGGTGGACATCGCCGCCCCCGGCGAGCGCCTGCTCCTCGCCGCTTATCTGGGAGACAGCGGGACCATCGGCGCCAGCACGGCTCTCGCGGGATGGGTGCAAACACCCTCCCCCACCGATCGATATTTCACCAACATGGACGGCACCAGCTACTCCGCGCCCCTCGTCGCTGGCGGCATCGCCTTGCTCAAGGACGTGGCAAAAACCGATCCCTTCCTCAACCTCAACGCCACCCCGGTCGCCTTCGACACCCGCGTCATCAAGTCCGTGCTGATGGCCGGAGCCGACAAGACCGAGGGCTGGAACAACGGCCAGAACGCCTTCAACGTCACCACCCAGGCGCTCGACCTCACCACCGGAGCCGGAGCGATGAACCTCTCCACCGCGGCCACAGTCTATCTCTTCGGCACCCGCGACCTGGCCGAAAGTGTCGGCGGTGCCATCGACGCGGTCGGCTGGGATTCCGCCACCATCCCTCTGGGCTCCACCTTGGAATACGTCTTCGCCTCCCCGTTCACCACCGAGATGACCCTCAACGTCGCACTCAACTGGTTCTCGGTGCGGGACTTCACCTCGACGACCGACACCGGCGCCGACCTCGCATTCTCCGACTTGAACCTGCAAGTCTGGCAGCTCGACGACCAGGGGCACTTCGCCACCAAGATCGGCGAGTCGATGAGTCTCTATAACAACACCGAGTTTCTGCGCTTCGATGCCATCGACGCCGGCCGCTACGGTCTCAAGGTCAGCTTCCCCGGCATGATCTACGACACCACTGGCAGCGTGAGCAGCGAAGCCTTCGGTCTCGCCTGGAACGCCATCGCGATCCCGGAGCCGGGCGTGATGGCGCTTTCATGGGGAGCACTCGCCCTCTGCCTGCGGCGGCGGCGCGTCTTGTGAGCTGGGAAAAAGACGAGATTAGAAACTCAGACTCAAGCAACCGTCTTGCGCGACGCGCGGCGGCGCAGAAGCAGACCGCCGACGATCAGCCCTGCCATCGGCAGTTGCCCGCCGTGCTCCGCGCCGCGGAGACGGCGGACGTCTGACCGGCGAGGATCGACTCGTTGGCCGTGGTGTTGAAAGCGGCACCGAGCGGGGTGATTTCAGTGCGTGTTTGCCAGAATCACCAAATTGCGTTGGCCACTTGAATGCGCCCTACAAAATTGTATTGGTGCAAGTCACGGAAACACCAGGGGTAAGAATTAATTTGCCTCAGGTAGACTCTCACACCGGATGTCCCTGAAAAAACCGCCAGAGCCAATCCCGAGCCCCTCGCGGATGCATGAGACCAGCGACTCTTCGATCGATTCGGCAAACGCAGCGCCTTCATCTGTTAAATTCATGAAGATCGAGCGGCGGTCGCCCGGGACCACTGAACGAAAAGTGAAACCTATCTCATCGAGCGAGTCGGCGACCTTGGTGATTCCGGCACAGGTAAGACCCATCCTGGCCGCCAGAGCATTCAGCTTTATACGCCGGTTCTCCAAGGGATACAGGATCATCAGCAGATGAAGGCTGCTGAGATTCAATTTTGACGCCCGCAGATGGCAAAGAACGAGATCCATCGTCCCAAACAAGCAACTGGCCGTGTCCAAGGTATGACTGCTCAAGGCCACCGGCTTTTCCCTATACGCCGACGCAGGCTCACTGACCACCACGCCCCCTTCACTTTCGTAATCGATTAATTTCATATCCTTGTGACACTTAAGATATGCTGATTTACCAACGGATGTCCTGTTTTCATTTCGGAAACCCTCCCTTGAAATGCAAACTTTGCATTTCAAGGAGTCACAAAGCACCATAAAGTAATGCCAGCGAATCGCGGCCCCCCCCGCCCATTCCAATAGAATTCGCGGATTTTACAGCTAGATTCGAAATCGTGATCATGCACCATCGCCCCATGTCGCCCTCTTCATGCATTCAGGACCTAACCCAACCCATGCCCGAACATGAGCTTGCCATGATGGCAAGAACCGCTTGGAGGAACAGCGCGCGCTGCATCGGCCGTTTGTTCTGGAAGAAACTTGAGGTGATAGACGCGCGAACGACCGCAAATCCCGATGACATCTTCGACGCCTGCGTCGCACACCTTCGCCTTGCAACCAACGGCGGAAAAGTCCGTTCCGCAATCACCGTATTCCCACCTGCCCAGGAAGGGGAGCCGGGCATCCGGATTTGGAACCGACAACTCGTCCGATACGCGGGCTACCGCGAAAGCAACGGCACGATCACGGGTGATCCCGAACAATTGGAATTCACCCTCAAAGTGATTGCGATGGGTTGGCGCCCGCCCCGGGAGCGCAGCCATTTCGACCTGCTACCTCTGGTGATCGACGTCCCCGGTGACACCTCCCGATTTTACCCACTTCCTCGGGATTCCGTGATGGAAGTGCCGATCTCCCACCCCGACCTCTCATGGTTCGCGGCATTGGGACTCAAGTGGCATGCCGTGCCGGTCATTTCCGACATGGCGCTCATCGGAGGAGGCTGGCGCTTCACCGCAGCTCCTTTTAGCGGCCATTACATGGCTACCGAGATCGCCTCAAGGAACTTAGGGGATGAGAACCGCTACAACCAACTGCCAGGCATCGCCAAAGGCATGGGACTCGACCTGCGCTCACCCCGGAACTTGTGGAAAGACAGAGCACTCGTGGAACTCAACACCGCCGTGCTGCACTCCTTCCATGAAGCAGGCGTTACCATCGTCGACCACCACACGGCGTCCTCCCAATTCATGCGACACATCAAGATCGAAGAAAAATCCGGACGGACCGTGCCCGGCGACTGGTCTTGGCTGGTGCCCCCGATGTCCGGTTCGGCGTGTCCGGTATTCCACCGCTATTACGATGAAGTCGCTCTGGAACCAAGCTTCGTCAGCCAACTGCCCTGGTGAATGCGTCTCGCGGAAAACATGAAGTTCGGCCCGCTCACCTTTGAACCAGACTTCACATCTACCTGAGGACCATTCCAGCCTACAACAATTGACCAATGCGCGATTGGCGCATAAAAGTCCGCCCATGTATCTCCTTAATGGCGACTGCCTGCAGACCCTTTCGACGCTTCCGGCATCCTCCTTCGACCTCGTCGTCACCTCGCCGCCTTATAATCTCGGCATCGCCTACAAGAGTTTCAAGGACACCGCGCCGCGCGAGGAGTTTCTCGGCTGGTGCCGCCAGTGGGCGGCCGAGGTGAAGCGGGTGATGGCGGATGACGCGTCGTTCTTCCTCAACGTCGGCGCGGCCCCGGCGAATCCTCTGCTGCCCCACCAGCTGATCCTCGCGCTAACGGACGGGGCGGATCCGCTTTTCACCCTCCAGAACACCTTCCACTGGGTGAAATCCATCACCATCGAGACCCGCGCCAACGACCAGATCAGCGCCGGGCCTTTCAAGCCGATCAACTCGAAGCGCTTCGTCAACGACTGCCACGAGTATGTCTTCCACCTGACGAAAACCGGCGGCGTCGAGCGCGACCGCCGCCGGTTTTCGTCAGGTGGAAGACATACTCG
>JBFZFJ010000398.1:0-4399 GCA_041306405.1 Verrucomicrobiales bacterium
AGATCGAGATCGGACTTCTGGGGCGGACCTGTCTGGATCGGAGGATCGGCTCGGTAGGGGAATTCACCAACGAAGTGAAAGCCTATCTCGCCCGGAAGAATGAGGAATCCAATTCGATCAAATGGCAGTTCACCAACGAAAAAGCCCGCATCAAACTCAAATCACTCTATCCAACAATTTGAATTTTACGCGACACTAGACGCCAGGCGTTTTGGAATGCGCGTGTTGCGGGAAGTCAAAGGTCAAGACGAGCGGTTCAGTCCCCGTGTTCTCGATTTCGACACCGCCGCGATTGAGCGCGGCCTGCGTGATGAAACCGATCTCAGGATAGAGTTCGCCAAGCTTCATATCCTGGTGATATCGCACTTCGAGTTTTCCAACCCGGCCGCTGCCGCGGTTCGTGTGGAACAACGCGGGGCTCTCCGGGCGGAAATTCGTCCTGGCGCCGGGTGCAACGGTGAGGCGGAGAATGGAGGCCTTTTGATCGCCGAGGATATCACCGTAAACAATCCACTTTGCGTCCACTCCGTCGGCGGCGAATTCTTCCGCAGTGATTGCCGGGCGGGAATTCTTCAGCACGAAGTCCGGATCCTGATTTGCTTTGAAGTCGAACGTGTCGACCAGGTATTCCCAGTCTTCGTGCTTGTCCTTCGGATAGTCCTGTTCCCGGCAGGCGTAAAACGCATCGGCTGCTCCGATCCTCCCATCAAGTGTCAGGTCCTCGGCCAGGAAATGCTCGTCCATCGTGACGTGCAACTCGTGGGTGCAAAGGTTAGTCGGCGAGTGCAGCACACCATTCGGCATCACGAAGCCGTTATCAATGTGCATCATCGTGTGCGGCGACAAGTGCCGCACGCCGTTGTACTCGCCCTGCCCCCAACGCTTCATGCAGGCAAGGAACTGGTCCTTTGTCACGAACGGGTAAAGGCCCATTGCCGTGGTGTGATAATGCGACGGACTGACTCCGGGATTGTCGAACGAATTGATGTCATAAACTTCCCACTTTGCCCAGTGAAGATGGTGCGGAATGGGGTTCAGATTGTCGAACTTCTTGGACACTATCGGCCAGGTGGCCTTGCCGAACAAGGCTTTCGAAAATGCCGTGATCTTTTCTCCCATGACAGCTTCCGGATTGGCCGCAATCAAATCCTGAAGTGAGATGAATTGCCCGTTCGGCGTGAGGACGTGGGCTTCTCCTTCACGAAAGGGTGCCTTTCCCGTGCGGGTATCGATGACGCCGGTCACAATCGGCACGGTGCAGCACATCCAAACTTCATCGAGACCCGTCCCATTCATGTAGTCCGGGTAGTACGATTTCGCATCCAGGCGAAGGCGCTTTCCCGGCGTGCAAAAGGTCCGGCCGGCATAGCGGTGCACAAGCTGCAGCACCCCGTCGTTCTGATGGAGGCAGTCATCGAGAATCGAATCCGATCCTCCATCGATTACCTCGTGTTGGGGGTATTCGTGTAGTTTATCCGCGAGAATTGAAGTCGAAGCAGCCATGGCAGATGGATCCTGAAGATTGGGTAGTAAAGTGGCGGCAGTATCAGAGCGCCTCGTCGACGGCGATCATCGCCTTGAGGATGGCATTCCAGGTGGCGGGGCTTTCGAGCACGGAGTTGTCGAACATGCAACCATCCCAACAGATGTGCTTGATTCCGCGTTCGGCGGCGCCTTGGAGCCAGTAGGTCGAGCATTTTGCGATGTCGAGACGACCGTTTGCGTCGTCGGCGGGACAATGGCGACCGGTTTTGTCATGGGAGCCAGTGCCGTGGACGGAGCCGTCGTTTTGGGCGACGTGGAAATCGATGGTCCATGGGCGGAGGGCATCGGTCATGATTTGATAAGCGGCCCAGAATTCCTCGTCGCTGTAGCCTTCCTTGAGGAGTGCGGCTTCCGGGGCGTTGTAGCCCATGAGGTAGAGGTAGGTGTGGGCGAGGTCAGCCTGAAATCCCACGACGCCAGGCATCGCGGTGGCTTCGAGGGTGTTCATCGCGGCTTTCCACGAGTGGAATCCGCCCCAGCAGATTTCTCCTTCCGCTGCGATGCGCTCGCCGTGTTGTTCGGCGACTTTTCCTGCCTCACGGAAGGTTTGCGCGACTTTTGCGGTGTTGCCCGTGATGTCTTTGGCGAAATCCGCGGTGCCGCCCGCGGTATCGACGCGGATGATTCCGGATTGGCGGACACCGTGCGCATTCAAAATTTTAGCAACACGGCAGGTCTTTTCGACGGCGAGGACGAAATTTTTGCGATCCTCATCGGAACCGAAGGCAGAGCCGCCGACCGTGCCCGGCCAGACGGGAGCGACGAGTGATCCGACCTTGAGGCCTGAGGCGGCAATCTTGTCGGCCATGGCTTTGATGGAATCTTCCGAGGCGTCCGGATCGGTGTGCGGATGGAAAACGAACAGGTCCACGCCATCGAACTTGCGGCCGTTGACCTCAGCGGCCGTGGTGAGTTCGAGCATGTGTTCGAGCGAGATGGGTGGGTGATCGGTGCCGGGTTCTTTGCCGACGAGACCGGGCCACATGGCGTTGTGTAGTTTCATGGTAAGTTGAGAGTTGAGGGTTGATCGTTGAGAGGGAAGAGAAAGAAGCGAGCTGTGCGAGAAGTTTGTTCGTTTTCAGCGTTTTCAGCGTTTTCAGTATTTCAGTATTTCAGTATTTCAGTATTTCAGTATTTGCTTGATGCGCAGGCCGGGTTGCAGGAAAGAGCGGGGGACCCAGGTGGGGGAGAGGCGGAGCAGTCCGCCGGTGTCTTCAAGGTGGCCGTCGATGAGGGCTTTGAGGTTCGTGGACGTGGTGGACAGGTCGGCGGTGGTGAGAGGATTGCTCATGAGTCTTTGAAAGGTCGTGTGGATACGGCGGATGCGGTTTGATCTATCACGGGATGATCTGAACTTCTGATTTAGTGGCAAGCCTTGATTTGCCCCGGAACAAGAATGGATATGTCTCGGGAAATCACAGCAGGAATTTCCAGCTGACCGGCACCGTCACGCTGGCACCGGATTCGCCGATTAGCGTCACGGCTTCATCGCTAGCAGGACGGATCTTTGAAATCGCGCCGAAGTCCGGCCCAACGGCGGCCGCCGCTTGGATCGTTTTGAGCGAGACGATTTCATCGATTTTGAAATGGCGCGTCGTCGGAATTCCTTCCGCAGCCAGCAGGTCCTGCCGGGAGACATCCACGCCGTTGGCGAAATAGGAGCAGACCTCCTCAACGCCGAGTCGTCCGAGATGGCGGCTGTTCCACGGGGCCGCGGTCCGTCCGCCGTTGGAGAGCCAGAACATCGTCGCCGGGAAATCCGCCGGATTTTTCAGGGAAAACCAGACGTAGCCATCGAGCACGACTGCGGACCACGCGAAAGGTTGCTCCGGCGTGGCGGCTTCGTTGACCATCATCACGAGATCGTCGTTGCCGTGCCGCGCAGGGTATTTCGTGAGATCCGTGGTGCCACCCGCGGCGAGTGGCACTTCGCGCAAATCCGTGAATCGCGCACCCCCGGCCAGCGCTTGGGTTTCCCCGGTTGCGGGATTTGAAAATGCTCCGGGAAAGACCGACGCCCAGTGGAACGGACTCACCGTGACGCGCCCGGCGTTCTCGGGCAGTCCCGAGAGATCGAGGATCGGGTGGTTTCCATAATTGAAACGCCCGTCGAGACCTGAAATCCGGTGTTCGCAAAAAACGGCATGCTGTCCCGCGCGGGTGGAGAGGATTTTCTCGAAACGCCCGCCGGCGTCCATGGCGAGATGGAGCGAGCGATCGTCCGTCACGATCCGGGCCCACTCGCTGTTAGCCGGCTCGCCGTGCGGTGGTCCGTTCTCTTGTCCGCCGAAAGGGATGCAGAGGAAATCCCCGCGCAGCACCGAGAGCAGGGGAGGCACGTCCGGGAACTCCGCAGGCTTCCACGGCGCGAGCGCGTAGGGCGAGACGTCGCGGCCCGGCAGATGGAAAACCACCGGTGCGAGGTGGCCGCCGCGCGCGGTGACGTCCAGATCGAGCTCCGGAGTTGCTAGATGAAACGACGGTTCGCCGTGGACGAGGTGCATGGCCGGATCAGGCTTTGAGAAATCCGCGGGCTTTCAGGTTGTTGAGGCGGCGGGCGATGTCGCCCAGTCCGTCTGCCATCACCTCGGTATAGGTCTGGCCGTCGCGGGTATCGACGCCGTGGCCGGGCTCGAGCTGGCGTAGTTTTTCCAGCGCCTCATCCGTGTGGTCGAAGAGCTCCACGAACACGTGCCGCAGTTCGCCGGTTTTGGCCGCCGCGGCGAGCAGCGCGCCGATCCACCCGTCGTCCGTGGACAGGCAGCCACGCGTGGTCTTCGCGGAAGCATGAAAAGCACCTAACTCCCCGGCAGCCGCGATGCGGGCGATGAGCGCTTCGTTTTCAGGGATGGAC
>JBFZFJ010000399.1:0-6971 GCA_041306405.1 Verrucomicrobiales bacterium
GTCGCCGTCAAATCACAAAGACTCGCGGCGACCGGTGATCGCCGCCACGTTTCTCGACTCCATCCACCACAGCCAGCCGAGCAGGATGAAATAGCCGGCGAACTCCGCGGCCTTGTTCCAATACTGGATCGGCGCGTCGCCGCCGTGACAGCCACAGGAAATATCGAGGCCTTTCGACCAAGCCCAGCCGACGGAAATCGAAAACACCACCACCAGTCCGGCGATGGTGAGGATCGCCCCGCGCCGGAGGATTCCCAGCATCAGGCAAAGCCCGGCGACGACTTCCAACCACGGCACCGAGTAAGCCGCCACCGCGTCCCATGGGGCTTTGACGAGCTGGTAGTTCGCCACGTCGCGGGTGAAACGGTCGAGGCCGCTGCCAAAAATTTTCATGCCGCCGCTATAGACGAACCACGTGCCTAGCAGGACTCGGGCAGTGAGGGCGATGGCTTGCATGATAAAGAGGAGCTTCGCGGCGACCGGTGATCGCCGCTACGCCGGTTGCAGGAAGCGCCGCTGCGCCTCCTCCTCGGGATTGTGCGGGTGCGTCGCGTTCTCCGGCTTGGTGTCGGCGAGCAGCTCGTCGCGGAATTTCCCGATGATCGCTTCCACCGGCCAGGACGATGCTTCGCCGAAAGCGCAGATCGTGCGACCGTCGATTTGATAGGCCACGCTTTCCAGCGTGTCGATGTCGGATGGGCTGGCCTCTCCGGCAACGAGGCGGTCGGAAATCTTCTTCATCCACGTCGAGCCTTCGCGGCACGGCGTGCACTGGCCACAGGATTCGTGAGCGTAGAAGGCGTTGAGATTATTGAGCACCCACGACATCTTGCGGGTGTCGTCGAGCACGATGACCCCGCCGGAGCCGGCCATCGAGCCGCAGGCGGCGAGCGTGTCGAAGTCCATCTGAATGTCCCAAAAATCGAGATCCTTGGTCGTGCCGTCCGGGTTCTTGAGTTTGAAAACCTCGTTGCACTTCAAAATCTTCGAAGACGAACCACCGGGAATGACGGCCTTGAATTCGCACCCGTCCTTCGGTCCGCCGCACATATCGTAGAGCAGCTCGCGCATCGTGACCTTGCCGACCTCGACCTCGAAATAACCGGGATTTTTCACATCGCCCGAGACGCAGAGGATCCGCGTGCCGGTGTTCCGCGCCACGCCGAGTTTCGCATATTCATCGCCGCCCATGCGGACGATGTGCTTCACGTGGCAGAGCGATTCCACGTTGTTCACGATGGTCGGGCACATGTAGAGCCCGAGCGCCGCCGGGAAATACGGCGGCTTGATCCGCGGATACGGCCGCTTGCCTTCGAGCGACTCGATCAAGCCGGTTTCCTCGCCGCAGATGTAGGCGCCCGCGCCGCGGTGGACGTAGATTTCCACGTCGAAGCCGGAGCCCAGCACGTTTTTCCCGAGGAAATTGCGGGCACGCGCCTCCTCGATCGCCCGCTCGACGATCAGCGCCGCTTCCGGGAACTCCTCGCGGATGTAAATGTAAGCCGTCTTCGCCCCGACCGCGTAGGCCGAGATCACCATGCCCTCGACGAGCTGGTGCGGATCCTGATGGAGAATGTAGCGGTCCTTGAAAGTGCCGGGCTCGGATTCGTCGCCGTTGCAGATCAGATAGACCGGCTTGGTGTTGTGCGGCGGGATGAACGTCCATTTCATCCCGGTCGGGAACCCCGCGCCGCCGCGGCCGCGCAGGCCGGACTTCTTCACCTCCTCGGTGACCTCCTTCGGCTGCATCGCGAAGGCCTTTTTCAAATCGTCGTAGCCCCCGTCGCGCAGGTAGCACTCGATCGAAGGGTCCCAGCCCTCGCGGTCCACGTTCTTGAAAATGAGCCGGTGTTCGCGGGCGTGTGGCTGCTTGGTGTAAGTGATCATGCGGGAAAGTCCGGCGCAGTATTGGCAGGGAAACCCGCCATGCAAAACCCAATTTCGGCAAAAATTGGCAGCCGATTTGCAGCGTTGCCCTCGACGCGCGTGGACGGCGATTACAAAAACGGATTGATGACTTTCACTCCGTCGAAGTCCTGTCCGTGGCTCAGATCCTCCGTGTAAACCACGCTGCAGTCCGCCTCACGGGCGGAAGCGAGGATCAGCGAATCCCAGTGCGAAATTGGATAGCGGGAATGGATGAGTTGCGCGGCCAGGAAAGTCTCATTGTCGATTTTCAAAGTGATGTCCTTCATGACTGTGCTGCACATTAGCTGTGCGAAAAGTTGGAGTCAAGGCGGGGGACGGTGTGGACGGCTCCGACATGTCGGCCAGTGGGAAAGCGCTTAATTGGCCCACCACTTTCAGTGACTCGCCGGGTTGCTGATTTATCGCGGCGGCCGTCTCAGTGCTTTGAATCCAGTTTCACCAGGTTCGGACAAACGCGGCCGGCCTCGAAGTCCGCTAGATTGGAGAGCGTTGTTTTCGAAATGTTCGCCATCGCCTCGCGGGTGAAAAACGCCTGGTGGCCGGTGACCAGGACGTTGGGAAAGGTGGTCAGGCGCATGAAGACGTCGTCCTGGATGATGCGGAAGGAAAGGTCCTCGAAGAACAGCTCGGATTCCTCTTCATAGACATCGAGCGCCAAGCCGCCGATGCGGCCGGACTTGATGGCGGTGATGGCGGCTTCGGTATCGATGAGCGCGCCGCGGCTGGTATTGACGATGAAGACGCCGTCGCGCATCCGGGCGAGGGTTTTTTCCTCGATGAGGTGAAGGGTCTGCGGCATCAGCGGGCAATGCAGGCTGATCGCGTGCGAGCGGGTAAACAGCTCGTCGAGGCTGACGTAGCTGACACCGGATTTGACGCAATCCGGATTCGGATGCACGTCATAGGCCAGCACCTCGCAGCCGAATCCCGTCATGATGCGCGCGAAGATGCTGCCGATGATGCCGGTGCCAATGACTCCGACGGTCTTGCCGTGGACGTCGGAGCCCATCAGTCCGTCGATGGAGAAATTCCCCTCACGCACGCGGTTGTAAGCCTTGTGAATGCGCCGGTTGAGGCAAAGGAGCAGGGCCACGGCGTGTTCCGCGACGGCGTGCGGGGAATAGGCCGGGACTCGGGCGACTTGCAGGCCGAGCGCCTTCGCGGCTGCCAGATCGACGTTGTTGAAACCCGCGCAGCGCATGGCGATGAAGCGGGTGCCGCCGCGGGCGAGATTCCCTAACGTTTCCGCGTCCAGCACGTCGTTCACGAACGCGCAGACGGCCGGTGAGTCATCGGCGAGGAGCGCGGTCTCGGGTTTGAGCCGGTTCTCGATGAACACGAGCTGGTGGCCGAAGGGCGCGTTGAACTCCCTGAGGAACTGCTCGTCGTAGGGCTTGGTGCTGAAGACGGTGACTTTCATGATTTTGTTAGTCCTTGATTCCCGCGTTGAGCAGCAGGATGCGGCGAAGTTCGAGAAGCGCCTGCGGGTCGTCATAGGCGCCATGGCCGTCAGGCACGATTTTCTCGGACTGGGCGGTGCCGAGGTGGGAGCTCCAGTATGGCACCACGCCGTCGCTGCTGTCCGGCGTGTTGCCCCGACCGCGGTCGCCGATGATCGAGTGGTGGGGCACTTGGATGGGGATTTGGTCGAGCTGTTGGTAGAGTGGATTGGCGGGCGAGAGTCCGGAAACGCTGTTGAGCGTGCCTTGGGAAACAAGGTTGCTGGGGAGATCGATCAAGGCGCTGGTGATGGTTGTGGGGAGGGAGAGGATTTTGACGAACCACGAGGTGAGTGAGAGGTCGGCGAGGCCGCTGCCGCGGTGCGGGGTGGAGATATAGATTTGACGGCCGATGTCCGGATTGGCAGAAAACAGGGCCATCCGTTTGGTCAGGTGGTTAGGTGGGAGCTTGGCGTCGAGCTTGTCCGCATCCTTGCCGAACCGCGCGTTCCAGAGTTTGCGTTCGGGCGAGATCACCTGCATCCGGGAGAGCAGCCCGCCCATGCTGTGGCCGACCATGACCATTTTCTTCGAGTGCTTGAAAAGGCTGTCAAACGCCCCGAGTTCCTCGCGCAGGCGCATGGAGGAGTAGGTGATGGGCCAACCGGTGGGGTAATAGAAAATCATGAACTGATAGCGGCCGCGCAGCTTCGGGTCGGCGCGCAGGTCGTTGATGACATCGCGCCACATCCGCGGGTGGGAGTTGAGGCCGTGGACGAGAAGCACGGGAATCCGGCCGGGGTCGTAGGGTTCCAGCAGCATCAGCTTGGAATCGAGCGCGCCGGGGTGGATGAGCCCGGTTAGCGCGATTTTGAATTCCTTGATGTCGGCGGTCTGCGCGACGATCGGCGCGGTGAAATCCGCGGCGAGCGGATAGCCGGTGCGCCCGAGATTGACCCGGGAAACGGCGGTGGGGTCGTAGCCGGTGAGGGAGGCCCGGCGCGGGGCTCCGGGCTTCGCGGGTCCATCGAATTCGAGCACGCCGGTGATCGGTTCCAAATAGCTGCGGCTGCTCACGAAGCGCTGCACCTGCGGGTCCTCCGGGCGTTTCCAAACCGGAGAGAAGGGCGCTCCCACCCCTTCCTCGACATGCCAGTTCCGGCAAAGCGTGCGCTTCACCTCGCGGGCGGGTTGCGCCGATTCCAAGCGGGCGAGCGGATAGACGCCGGGCCGCGGCGCGATGGCGGCGCTGACGCGGTAGCTGTAGCCGGCATGGCTGAATTGCTTCTCGGGTTGGTATTTCGCCCCGATGAAATTCCCGGCGACACCCTCGGTGGCGGTGGCGATGATCCGCAGTGCGTGCTGTTGGGTTTCGCTCAACTGGCGGACGTCCTTGATGTCGCCGCCGTCGGTGTCCAGCGCGCTCCAGGCGATCTCGGCGGCGCGCATTTGATAGACGGTGGCCGCTTCGTGATTGGCGGTGTGGCGGCCGGCCGTTTTTAACAGAACATCGGCGGAGGCGAGGGTGTTGCCTTTCAGTTCGGCGGCGGCTTGCTCGGCGGGCGGCAGGACGGTTCCGCAGGAGCCGAGGAGGCATGCTGCAAGCCCGGCGACAAAGCGGGCGGGTGATTCTGAAAGGTGCATGAGCAGGGGGGGCTGGCCTGACAGGGATTCTCGATCAGGGCATCGGGCTGTCCCTAATGATCGACTTGGTCGCTCAGCCCTTGATCTCCAGCAGCATCTGCGGGTTGTTGGGGAATTTCTTCAGGAAGAACAGCAGGCGCTCCATCGCCTCCGCCGGGCGGTGGCCGGAGAGGCCGCGGCGGATGAGGTGGATCTTGTGCAGCATGTGGTCGGCCAGCAGGAGCTCCTCGCGGCGGGTGCCGGACTTGAAGATGTCGACCGCCGGATAGATATAGTTTTCCGCGATCTTGCGGTCGAGGACGAGCTCCATGTTGCCGGTGCCCTTGAACTCCATGTAGATGGCCTCGTCGGCGCGGGAGTTGGTCTGGATCAGGGCGGTGGCCATGATGGTGAGCGAGCCTCCGCCGCGGGTGTTTCTAGCGGCGGCGAACAGGCGGCGAGGCACTTCGAGCGCGCCGATGGTAATGCCCCCCGAGCCGGTGCCGCGGCCGCGGCTGTTCATGCTCATGCCGGCGTTGTAGGCGCGGGCGAGGCGGGTGATGGAATCCATGATTAGGAAAACATCCTGGCCGGCTTCTACCAGGCGCTTGGCGCGCTCGATGGCCATCTCCGCGATGCGGGTGTGGTTGCGCGGCTGCTCGTCATTGGAGCTGGCGTAGATTTCCGCGCCGGGGAGGGCGCGGCGGAACTCGGTGACTTCCTCGGGGCGCTCGTCCACGAGCACGACCATGAGGTGGATGGCTTCGTCGTATTTCTCGCGGATTGCTTCCGCCATGTGGAGGAGCAGCGTGGTTTTTCCCGAGCGGGGCGGGGAAACGATGAGGCCGCGCTGGCCGCGGCCGACCGGGGCCATGATGTCCACGACGCGGGTGGTGAAGCGCTCGGGCGTGGTTTCGAAACTGATCCGCCGGGTCGGGTTGATCGCCTTGAGTTCGTCGAAATGCGGGAGCTTGGAGGCTTCCTCGGGCGGCATGCCGTTGATCTGGGTGATCTCGACGAGCTGCGGGCCGCGCGGGCCTTCCTGATAGATCCCGTGGATCCACTGGGCGGGGCGCAGGTTGTATTTGCGGATGGTCTCGGGCGTGACAAAGACGTCGTCGCGGGCTTGTTCGAAATTTTTCCCCGGAATGCGGAGGAAGCCGAAGCCTTTGGGGGCTAGCTCGAGCAGGCCATCGGCCTCGATTTTCGGGCCGGCGAGCTGGACCGGGCGGCGCTCGTCGAAATCGCTGGGACCGCGTTGCGGGCCACCGCCTTCGTGGCGGTTGCGCTGCTGCGGGGGATGTTGTCCGTGCTGGGCTGGTGGCGGGCCTTGCTGTTCCTGGCGCTCGCCGGCGCGGCGTTTGCGTTTGTCGCGGCGGCGTTTGCTGCGGCTTTCGCCGGTGCGTTGCTGTCCTTGGGCGTCGCGATTCTGGCCTTCGCGCTGTTGGGAATCCCGTGGTTGCCCTTCTTGGGGCGGGCGTTCGCGCTGCTCCTGGTCGCGTGGCGGACCGGACGGGGTGCGGATTTCACGCGCTTCCGGTGGAGAGGACGGCTGTGGAAAAGGAGTGGAAATTTGAGGAGCGGGAGCGCGTGATTCCGCAGGTTCGCGGGCAACCACCGGACCGCCGCCGGGCACGCGGCCGAAACGGCGCGCCGCGGGTTCGGAGGCTTGGGCGGGTGCTTGCTCGGCCTGGGCCGGCTCGGCCGCGACTCTTTTCGCCCGTGAGGGTCGCGCAGCACGCGGGGCTGCCTCGGGGGCTGGAACCGGATTCGAAACCGGCGGCGTGGTGAAAGGAAGTTCCGGAGTGACGGCAGTCGCCGCGGCGGACTTTTTAACAACCTTTTTCGCGGCGGTTTTCTTCACAGCGGTTTTTTTGACTGCCACTTTCTTCGCGGCGGTCTTGGTGGCTGCTTTTTTGGCCACCCGCTTGGTTGCGGGCGGGGTGTCTTGGTCGGTATCGTTGCTCATCCGGAATCGGT
>JBFZFJ010000400.1:0-4103 GCA_041306405.1 Verrucomicrobiales bacterium
CAAGTTAGGTCAGGAAGCCGAAGGCGACGCCGCGCCGATCAAGGAACTCAAAGGCTCCCAACACCTCAGCGGCGTCGAACTCGTCGACCAGACCGCCGTCGCCCGCACCCCGCGCTCCACGCCCGCCGTTTTCCTCGGCGCCTTCGATCCCATCCGCCAGCTTTTCTGCGAGACCGACGCCGGGAAATCCGCCGCGCTCAAGCCCGGCTTCTTCTCCTTCAACTCCGGCGAAGGCCGCTGCGACCGCTGCGCCGGCAACGGCTTCGAAAAAGTCGAGATGCAGTTCCTCTCCGACATCTACGTCACCTGCCCCGACTGCAATGGCAAGCGCTACAAGTCCTCCACCCTCGACTACATCTACAACGGCCTCTCCATCGCCGACGTCCTCGGCCTCACCGTCGCCGACGTGGCGGCGGTTTTCAACCGCCAGGCCCATCATTCCAAAAAGGAACTCCGCCTCATCGAGCAAATCCTCACCGCCCTCGATCCCCTCCTCCAAGTCGGCCTCGGCTACCTCAAGCTCGGCCAACCTCTCAACACCCTCTCAGGCGGCGAGGCCCAGCGCCTCAAACTCTGCCAACTCCTTTCTTCCAGCGGCACATCCACCGGCAAGCTCCTCATCCTCGACGAACCCACCACCGGCCTCCACTTCTCCGACATCGAGAACCTGCTAACCGTCTTCCAGAAGCTGGTCGATTCCGGCCACTCGCTCCTCGTCATCGAGCACAACCTCGACGTCATCAAGTCCGCCGACTGGATCCTCGACCTCGGCCCCGAAGCCGGCAAACACGGCGGCCAGTTGGTCGCCCAAGGCCCGCCCGAATCCGTCGCAAAGTTAGACACCCCCACCGCCCGTTTCCTCAAGCCGCTAGTGGCTGGGGCGTCTCGCCCCAGACCGTGCAAGGAGCGTCCCGCTCCTTCTTCCTCTTCACCCTCAACCAACTCCATCGCCCTCCGCGGCGCAAGACACCACAACCTCAAGAACATCTCCCTCGACATCCCGCGCGACCAGCTCGTCGTCATCTCCGGTCTCTCCGGTTCCGGCAAATCCACCCTCGCCTTCGACATCCTCTTCGCCGAGGGCCAGCGACGTTTCCTCGACTCCATGTCCACCTATGCCCGGCAGTTCGCCGAGCAGTTGGAGAAGCCCGAGATCGACCAGCTCCAAGGCCTCCCGCCCACCGTCGCCATCGAACAGCGCGTCTCCCAGGGCGGCGGAAAATCCACCGTGGCCACCGTCACCGAGCTTTGGAACTTCATCCGCCTGCTCTACTCGAAACTTGGCACGCTCTACTGCCCGGACTGCCAGGTTCCGGTGGAAAAGCAATCTCTATCAGCCATCGAGAACGCCATCCGCGGCCATCTCAAGAATGGGCCGGTCACCCTGCTCGCTCCCATCATCCGCGGCAAAAAAGGCTATCACAACGAAATCGCCGAGTGGGCGCTCAAACAAGGTTTCACCCGCCTTCTCGTGGACAAGCAATTCAAGGACGCCGAAGGCTTCACCCGCCTCGAGCGTTTCAAGGAGCACGACATCGACGTCGTCGTGTCAGAGATCTCCAAATCATCAATCCACAATCTTCAATCATCAATCGAGCGTGCCCTCACCATCGGCAAAGGTCTTCTCAAGCTCTTCACCGCCGACAAGAAATTCATCCTACTCTCCACCCATTCCAGCTGCCCCAGCTGCAACCAATCCTTCGAAGAGCTCGACCCACGGCTGTTTTCCTTCAACTCCCCCCACGGCTGGTGCCCTGAATGCCGCGGCCACGGCCGTGTCCCCAAGCGCCGCCAACACCTCGACATCGCCCGCTTCGATTCCGTGTTAGGGGCGGAGCTCGACGCCGACCGCGCCATCGACCGCATGGACGACACCGAGCTCGTCGATTGCCCCGCCTGCCACGGCTCCCGCCTCAACCCCACCGCCTCCGCCGTAAGGCTCCATGACAGCTCCAAAGGAGCAGCAAGTGGCTGGGGCGTCTCGCCCCAGACCGTGAAAGGAGCGTCTCGCCCCGACTCTTCCACCGCCATCTCCGACCTAGGCCACCTCTCCATCGACGCCGCGTCCAGCCATTTCTCAAAGCTCAAATTCACCGCCTCCCGCGACACCCTCATCGCCCGCGACATTCTGCCAGAGATCCGCCAGCGCCTCGCCTTTCTCCAGGAAGTCGGCCTCGGCTACCTCCAGCTCGACCGCTCCGGCAACACCCTGTCTGGCGGCGAATCCCAGCGCATCCGCCTCGCCGCCCAGCTCGGCTCCAACCTCCGCGGCGTGCTCTACGTGCTCGACGAGCCAACCATCGGCCTCCATCCGCGCGACAACGCAGCCCTCCTCAAAACCCTCATCGCCCTCCGCGACCAGGGGAATTCCCTCATCATCGTCGAGCACGACGAGGACACCATCGCCGCCGCGGACCACCTCATCGACCTCGGCCCCGGCGCCGGCCGCCTCGGCGGAGAAATCGTCTATCAAGGCAAACCGCCTTCAAGGAGCGTGGGCGTCTCGCCCACGAGTAAAAAGTCTTCTTCCAAACCTTCGACGTTCGATGTTGGGAGTTCGAGGTTCGAGGTTCAATCCTCCCCCACCTACCGCGCCCTCTCCGCCGTCATCCACCACCCCATCCGCGGTTCGCGCCGCGAGGTGAAAAAGGACCATCCTTTTCTAACGATCGCCGGCTGCCACGCCAACAACCTCAAGAACGTCACCGCCGCCATTCCCCTCGGCCGGCTCACCGTGCTCACCGGCATTTCCGGCTCCGGGAAATCCTCGCTGATGCATTCCTGCGTGGCCGTAGCGGCGATCACCGGTCGCCGCGAAGCAAAAAAATCCATCCCCTTCACCAAAGCCGAGGGATTCAAATCCATCAAAGCCTGTTACGAAGTCGATCAATCGCCCATCGGCAAGACCTCCCGCTCCTGCCCGGCCACCTACGTCAAGGTCTTCGACCACATCCGCGCGCTCTTCGCCCAGCTCCCCGAAGCCCGCATGCGCGGCTTCGACGCGTCGCGATTCTCCTTCAACACCGAAGGCGGGCGTTGCCCCGAGTGCAAGGGCAACGGCCGCGTGAAGTTAGAAATGGATTTCCTCCCCAGCACCTGGGTCCATTGCGAATCCTGCAACGGCGAGCGCTACAACCCCGCGACATTGGAAGTCACCTTCCGCCAGAAAAACATCGGCCAGGTGCTCGCCATGACCATCGACGAGGCCTGCGCCTTCTTCGAATCCCAGCCGCGCATCTCCCACCCGCTCAAGCTCATGGCCGACACCGGCCTCGGCTACCTCCAGCTCGGCCAGCCCTCGCCGACTCTATCCGGCGGCGAGGCCCAGCGCATCAAGCTCGTCTCCGAGCTCACCAAGGGCCGCGGCACCAAGGCCACCCTCAACAACGCCGCGCTCACCCAGCGCAATCTCTATCTGATCGAAGAACCCACCGTCGGCCTCCACCTCGAAGACGTCCAGCGCCTCATCGACGTCCTCCACCGGCTTGTTGATGAAGGCCACACCGTCGTCGTCATCGAGCACCACATGGCCGTCGCCGCCGAGGCCGACTGGATCCTCGACCTCGGCCCCGAAGCCGGCGATGGCGGCGGAAAGATCATCGCCGAAGGCCCGCCGGAAAAAGTCGCCAAGTCCAAAACCTCCCGCACCGCGCCGTTTCTCAGAACTGCTTTACGGCTCTAAAAAACGGACCGCTAGACGTTGGCGTCAACGAGGGCGGGCATGGCCGGCGAGTTCTTCCTGGTCCATTTCTTCAAGCGCTTGCTCGACGGCTGCGGCGGGGATTTGCGGAGCTCCTTTTTTCGCAGGGATCAGCGGTCCGCTGAGGCGGTAGCCTTGTGGGTAAGCCATTCGCAGGCTTTGGGCATCCCGATGCCGACGGAGTTGGGCCGGGGTAACGACCGGGATTTCGGCAGTGGTCCGCGACCCGCCACCCTCGTCGAGCCATTTCTGAAAGAGATCCGCCGCCACTTCGCGGATGCGCCGCCCTTCTTCGGCCGTGCGGGCCTTGACCCGCCGGTAAAGATCGTCCGGGATATCGATGGTTGCCTTCATAGGTGGCAAGTTAACTGGTTTCCTGTATCGAGTCAAAGTGCGTGGTTGC
>JBFZFJ010000401.1:0-5295 GCA_041306405.1 Verrucomicrobiales bacterium
TATTTATTCTTCCCCCTTGGCCCCGCCCTCGAATTTTGTGATGACCCCGCCCATGCGAGTTCACGTTCTCCTGCTTTGCGCCGCTCTCAGCCTCAACAGCGCGCGGGCGGAAATCCTCACCGATGCGGACCGCGAGACGCTGCTGGAAAATCTCGAGAAACTCCGGGAATCCGCGAATTCCAAAGTCGACGCGAAATTCCGCGAATGGAAACGCAACGAAGCCGACAAGCTCGCCGATCCCGGCCTCCGCCTCGCCCTTCGCCAACAACTCCGCTGGCTCGTCCTCACGCTCCAGGCCGCCTCCGAAAAAGCCGATCGTGCCAAGCTGGCCGTGGAGGCTCAGGAAATCGTCGATTCCATTTCCCGCGACCCCGCGAAACTCAAAAACCAGGAAGCCGTCCTCAACCAGGCGGTGACCTCGTCCGTTTTTGCCAGAGCCTACGAGAAATTCCTCGCCGGGACCCAGCCGAAACTCCAGTGGGACATGGAGATCGACCTCTTCCGCAGCGGAATTTTTACACCGAGGGACTCAAGCGCGACCCCAGGAATCCCAACATCATTTACAGCCTCGGCCAGCTGAAACTCAACGCTCCGGCCATCGCCAGCAAGGGCCGCGAGGCGAAATCCGGCGCGGTGGTGATCCCGGTTTTCCGACTCGATCAAGACACCCTCCAGGAAGCGCTCACCGGCTTGGGCCTGATCATCGAAAAGGAATCCAAGGGCGAAGTGACGCCGAATTTCGTCATCGAAGATCCGAAGGCTCTCCTCGCCGGGCAGAAAATTCCCCTGAATTTGAAGAACATGCCCGCCAAGGCGGTGCTGAAATACCTCACCGACCAAACAGGCGCCAAGGTCCGCTTCGACGAGCACGCCGTGGTGATCAGCCCGCGCTGAATTCCGCCAGAATCGCCCGGTGGACATCCTCCGCCGCGCTCACCGGGCGCGCCGAGCCTAACAAGACCGGACGCTCGTCGTCCGCCACGCGGTCCCGGCCGTGCGAGCCCTTCACCAGCGAGGCGTCCAGCGGGATGACATCGAGCAAGCCACGCAGCCCGAGCTTTTTCTTGAACAGGAATTTCGCGATCCGCAGCTTGGGAAACTTGAGCGCCGGGTCGATGAACAACTCGCACGGGTCATAGCCCGGCTTGCGGTGGATATCGATGGTCCGCGCGTAGTCCGGCGCGACCGCGTCGTCCTCCCAGAAATAATAAGTGAACCACGCGTCCGCCGCCGCGATGGCGATGAAATCCCCGCCGCGCCCGGTCGCCACGCCCTCGCCCCAGATTTCCGCGGACACGCGGACCTCGTCGATGCCCGGAGTGTTTTCTAGCAAATTCCGCACTTCATCGCGAATCGTTGCGTCGTTGACATAGACATGCGCCACCTGGTGGTCCGCCACGGCGAACGCGCGCGACGCCCCGCAGTCGAGCGTTTCCAGGCCGAGCTCGTCCTTGATTTGAATCCAGCCTTTTTGCCGGAACAGGCGGTTGAGATGGACCGCCCGGCTGACCGGGGAAATCCCGTATTCCGACAGCACCAGCACGCGCACGCCGCGCGACTCGTAATAGCCGATGAGATCCGTCGCCAGCGCGTCGATCTTCCGCAGCTCCTCCGGGATGTTAGCCGCCGCCGGTCCGTCCTTCTGCAGCGGATAGTCGAGATGCGGCAGATAGACCAGGCTCAGCGTCGGGGAGTGCTTTTCCTCCACCCATTTCGCGGAAGCGGCGATCCACTCCGACGAGGCGATCCCCGCCGCCGGCCCCCAGAACGCGGGGAAGGGAAACGGCCCGAGGTCGTTCTTCAAATCGTCGCGCATCTCCATCGGCTGGGTGTGGACGTCGAACACTTTGCGCCCGTCCGCCGGATAGAGCGGCCGCGGCGTGATGGAGAAGTCCGCCGTGGAATACATGTTATACCACCAGAACAACTTCGCGCAGGTGAAGCCGGGAACCTCGCGCCGCAGCTTGTCCCACAGCTTCTCGCCGCGGACGAGGTGGTTGCTCTGTTTCCAGAACCGCACCTCCGCGCTTTCCCGGTCATACCAGCCGTTCGCCACGATCCCGTGCCCGGCCGGCGAGGTCCCGGTGGCGATCGACGACTGCGCCGTGCAAGTCACCGCCGGAAACGCGGGCGCGTAGCTTTGCAGCCCGTGCTTCTCCGCGAACCGCGTCAAGCCCGGCATGTCCGGGCCTAACAGCGATCGGGAAAGTCCGACGAGATTGATGACGGCGAGGCGCATGGCCGGATCATGTGCCGTGATCCCGGCCAGGGAAAGCCATTCTCATCCGGCCACGCCTCCTTGGAGAGCTGAGGCGGTTTCACTCCTTGCCTGCCGTGCCGCCGTCGTCCGGCGGCAGGATCTCGTCGGTGAGGCGCTTGGTGCCCGCGTCCGCGAGGTTGCTTTGCGGATAGATGCTGCGGGCCTTCAGATACCATGAAAGCGCGGAGCCGATCTGTTTGGGCGTGCGGCTTTCAAACTGCCGGGCCTTGTCGAGCGCGCGGGTGAAGTCGGCCACCTTCGGAGCGAGCAGCTCCAGCTCGCGGCCGAGCTTCGGATCATCCGGAAAGTCCTCGCGCAGCTTGGCGAGCTGTTCCCATGCCGCGTAGTCCTGGCCCATCTTGCTGAATTCCGAGGCCTTGCCGAGCGCGGTTTCGATCTTCGTCAAGTTGGTCATGATCTGCTTGAAGGCGTCCTCGCGCGTCGGGTCGCCTTGGATCGCCGGGGCGATTTCATACTGGCGGCGGGCGACTTCACGGAAGTTCCCCTCGCCGAGCAGGCGGTCGAAATCGTTGCGGATCATGATGAGTCCGCCGGAGTTGCTCACGAGATTCCGGAATTCCTTGAGCTTCGGATTGGTCGGCCAGATCTCGGCGGCCGCCTTGATCTTCTCAGCGGCCTTGTCGCTTTCCTTGGCTAGCAGATGGCCCTTGGCCTCCTCGATCGCGAGGTCCGAGGCGAGGGTGTAGGCGGCGATGGCGCTGTCCACCTTGGACGACGGGAAATCCTTGGCGGCGGATTTCAGGCGCTCTGCCAGCTCCATGGTCTTGGTGTAGTCGTGCGCCTGGAGGGTGCCGTAGAGCTCGTGCAAATCGCGGACGTATTCGGCGATGCGGCGTTTTTTCTCCAGGGAAAGGGTCGCCACCGGCGCGAGATACTCGCCGAGCGCGTAGGCTTCCATCAGCCGCTGGGAGGCGTTGTGCAGCTCGTTGCGCGAGAGCATCAGGTCGAAGGCCTCGATGTATTTGCCGGCCTCGCGGATCGCTTCGTTAGATAGCGAGTCGAGCGAAGCCACGGTCGGGCTGACTCCGACGGATTCGGAAAACAACTTGGAGACGTCCGAGTCCTTGTCCACGCGGAGGGTGGCGTCGCCGTCCTTCCAGATCTGGTTGTAGAAGCGGGCGGCCATCAGCACGTGCTCGTAGCGGCGCTGCACGAACCACTGGACCATGCTGACCTGGTATTGCGCCTTGGTCCGGATGGTGCCCGCCTCGGTGCGGACGATGTTGGCTTTCTTGAGCGCTTCGATTTCCGCGATGCGGCGGAGGGTGTCGGCGTATTTGAGCGAGTTCACGCCGGCGCCGGGATTCGTGGCGGGCTGGGAGCCGCCCTTCTTGTTCTTGATGTCACTGGAATTCCCCAGCTCCTTGTCACGTTCGTGGCGGGCTTTCCAATCGCCTTCCAGAATGATCGCCTTCTTCTCCTCCTCGATGGATAGATTGAGTTTCTTGAGGCCGTTCACGTCCTGCTTGGCGAGCATGGCCATGTAAATGGACTCGGCCAGCGAGCCGCAGAGGTTGGCGTCTCCCGGATAGGCGGACGCGCCGGGAAGCTGGGTGAACGCGGCGTAGAGATCGGGCCCGCCGCTGCGGAAAGGCGAAATGGTCGCGAGGATGTTGGCGATCGTTTCGCGGTATTTCTCGGCGGCTTCATCGCTCTCGGGCGGCTGGCTGAGGTATTTCTCGAAGCGCGCCTTGAGCAGGCGGTTGTCGCCGAGCGGAATCGCCACGCCGCCGACGGTGATGGTCTCGGCGGCCGGGTCGAGCATCGGGATTTCCTGACCGAGCGGGCCGGCGGCGGGTTGCTTTTTCTCGGCGGCGGGCGCGGTGTCGGTCGGCGTCGCCGCGGGTTTCGCGGCGGGCGGCGGCGTGTAAACCTGGGCGTGGGCCAGACCGGCGAGGCAGAGCGGAAGCAAAAGGCGGGATTTCATGAGACGGGGAATTTCAAGTTAGAGGCGGTTCACGCCGGTGGCCACGGGGATGCCGCCTTGCCGAAACTTCACCCGGAACGCGTATTTCTGCTTGGTGTCGATGTTGAGCTTGTTGAACCCCTGGGGAATCTCGATGCCGACGAACTCGTCGCCGCCGGGCACCTCGATCTTCACGCTGACGAACTGCCCGCGGCTGGTCGTCCACTGGAGTTTCTCGTCGATCTGGCCCTCGATGACGTATTCGTTGCCGCGCAGGCTGTTGCCGTTTTCGAGCAGCTCGTCCACGCTCAGCTTGGCGACGTCGCCAAAGGTCGCGGTTTTTTTGCCGATGAGGGATTTGCCGGCGACCACCGCGACGACGATCGCGGCGATGGCGCCGATGATGATTCCGGGGTGGAGATGGGAGCTAGCGCGACGTGCCATGGTTCAAGGTGGTTTCAGGAGTGAAGCTAGTTGGGAAATCCTTGAAATCGAGGGATAAAATCCGCTCAGTCCCATTGCGGCCTGCGGGCGCCGGCCCAGGTGGCGATGAGCGCCACGGCGATGTGCGCGCCGAGGGCGTAAAAGCAGATTTCCTGGGCGGACAGGCTGGTATCGATGACCGATTTGACGGCGTTGTAAACCTGCGGTTGGAGGGCATCCACCGAGCCGGACCACGCCCAGTAAGCCGAGATGAACGGGCGGGTGAAGGCCTCGATTTTTTCCGGCAGCGCGAGCACCGCGCCGGACAACGGCAGCTGGAACCCCACCAGATAGATCGAAAGCAGCGACGCCTGCTCGGCCGTCCGCATCAGCGAGGAAATGGCCAGGCAGACGGCGGTCATCGCCGCGTTGACCAGCAGCAGGAAGCCCGCGTGCTGGATGAAATCGCCGCGGAAGGCGCCGAAGAAGTTCACGAAAAACGCCATCCACAAGGACTGCCCGATCACCAGGCAGGCGAGAAACGCCACCTTCGACGCGAGGTAGGCCGTGGGCCGCAGCCCGCCGAATTTCTCCTTCTCGTAAATCGGCCGCTCGCCGGCGATCTCGCGCGCGGAATTGTTAGAGCCCATCAGCGACAGCAGCACCACCTGGAACATGATGATGC
>JBFZFJ010000402.1:0-6196 GCA_041306405.1 Verrucomicrobiales bacterium
ATCTTGTGCAGGGTGGCGACGTTGTCCTGACCAAACGCTCTTCGCCGATCTGCGCCGTTCCGGAAATTGTCTTCGGCTCAATGCCTAACGATGGTGGAAATCTGCTGCTTTCCCCGGCGGACAAACACGAACTTCTCCTCATGGAGCCGGACGCCGCGGAATTCATCCGCCCCTTCCTTGGCTCCGAGGAATTCATCAACGGCATCGAGCGCTGGTGCCTTTGGCTGGAAGGCGTCAGCGCCGCAAAACTCCGGAGCATGCCCATGATTTTCAAACGCGTTGCCGCTGTTAAACAACACCGCCTCAACAGCACCCGCGCCGCAACCCGGCAACTCGCCCACAAACCGACGGAATTCGCCGAAAACCGGCAACCCCACGCCAGCTACCTGCTCATTCCCGGAGTATCGAGCGAAAACCGGCCCTATGTCCCGATAGGTTTCATCCGACCGCATGTTGTTGCTAGCAATCTGGTGAACATCGTTCCGGGTGCCGCGCTCTATCATTTCGGCGTGCTCACCTCCACCATGCACATGGCTTGGCTGAAACACGTCTGCGGGCGATTGAAAAGCGACTTCCGATACTCCAACCAGATCGTCTATAACAACTTCCCCTGGCCGGAAGACATTTCGGAAAGCAATCTCACCAAGGTTACATCCCTCGCCCAGCAGATTCTCGACACCAGAATCGAATGCGGCGACGGACGCCATGGTTACTTACCCGTCCGTAAAAAAAGCGCCGCATGCACGCTGGCGGACCTCTACGATCCCGTCTCGATGCCGCCGAAGCTGGCGAAGGCCCACGAGCAGCTAGACCGCGCGGTGGACCGCTGCTATCGCAAGGAGCCCTTCCTCACCGACCGCCAGCGCGTGGAATACCTCTTCGCCCTCTACGAGCAACTCGCCGCCCCGCTCGTCGCCAAGCCCGCGAAGCGGAAGAAATGAGGCGGGCTCCGCGCGCGTCCCTTGCGCGGCGCATCGGCAAGTGGACAAGATGTCCACTCCCCTTAAGCCCAATGCCTTCAACGCTTGTCCACTCATCCCCCCGGACTGCGGCCCGTGATTAGTCAGTCCGCGCGCAAAATGACGCGGAAGATTCTTGCCATCATCCGCTCCTCATGGCAGATGGTGATGATCCGTCAAACGGATGAATTTCCGACGCCTTGCGGGATAGTCCCGCCCTATCACTTGCCGACCGGTTGAAACGAATCATGAACGCCCCAAATGCTCCCGCCCGCCATTCGGCAGGCCGCGCCACGCCGACGTGGGTCGCCGGGCTGGCGGCGATTTTGGGCGCGATCCTGTTCGTCACGATGTTCGGCGATCCGGCCGGACCGGGTGGCGGCCGGGGTCTTTCCGGCGCGTCGATTTCCACGGCCTCGCTGTTCTTCGCGATCGGTTTGGCGATGTTCCGCGCCGGCTGGCGGGGTGCCGGGATGCGCTGGTTGATCAGCCCGTGGCGCACCGCCGGCGTCGCCACCGGACTGGCCCTGCTGCTGGTCATCGCGGCGTTTGCGCAGCGGAGTTCGAGAGATCTGGCGGATGCCGCCGCGCGGGAGAAGCACGCCTATCAAGTCATCGCCAGGATTCGCGAGCTGCGCAGCCACATCGATGAATCGCGGGACGCGGTGCGCGGATACGTGATCACGGGGCGGGAGGAATTTCTAATGATTTTCAACAAGGGGTTTTCAAAGTGGGAGGACAACATCCGGGAGTTGCGTGAAATGACCTCGGGCCATGCAAGGCGGCAGGCGCAACTCAGCGAGCTCGACGAGCGGATCGCCGGGGAGCTCGGAGCCATGCGGCGGATGGCGGACACTCGCCGGGACGCGGGGTTTGATGCGGCGGCGCAGCTGATGAGCGCCGACGGCGCAGCCAAGTCCGAGGAGATCCGCCAGGGCCTCGACGCGATGGCGGTGGAGGAAAAGCAAGAACTCGCCGTGGGCGAGGCGGAGCGGGACGCGCTCGACGGCCGCGCGGTCGCCATCCTGCCGGCCGGCGTGCTGGTGAGCGTGCTGCTCCTCAGCTCCAGCCTGCTGCGGCTCAACAGCGAGATGGCCACCCGCCAGCGCGGGATGCGGGTGTTGGCCTGGGAGAAAGGCGCGCTGGAACTCATCGGCAGCCCCGCCACGCTCCGCGAGGTGCTGGACGGACTGCTGCTAGGCATTGAAAAACAACTGCCGGGCGCGCTCGGTGCCATCCGCCAGCTCGAAGGCGGGCAGCTCAAATCCGCGGCGGCACCGAGCCTGCCGGAGTCCTTCAACCGCGCGTTCGACGGCTTGATCCCCGGCCCCACCGCCGCCTCCTGCGGCACGGCGGCGCATTTCGACCGGCAGGTCATCGTCCCGGACATCCTCACCGACCCGCTGTGGGCGGACTACAGCGGCGTGGCGGCGGAGCACCGCTTGCGCGCGGCCTGGTCCACGCCGATTCATGATCACGGCCGCGGACTTCTGGGAACCTTTTGCA
Organism: Verrucomicrobiales bacterium; assembly: GCA_041306405.1. Classification (GTDB taxonomy): domain Bacteria; phylum Verrucomicrobiota; class Verrucomicrobiia; order Verrucomicrobiales; family Akkermansiaceae; genus Luteolibacter. Next base: position 2,466 of record JBFZFJ010000402.1, read on the forward strand.
TTTACCACCGGCAACCTGGCCGTCCCGCCCCCGCCGAGTTGGATCTGATCGCGCGGGCGGTGGATGTCATGCGCATCGCCATCGAGCGGAAGCGGGCGGAGGAGGAAATCCGCAAGCTCACCGCCGGACTGGAGCAGCGGGTGGCGGAGCGCACCGCCGAACTGCAAGCGGCCAACGCCACCCTCGGCGATTTCAAAGCCGCGCTTGATCGACACGCCATCGTCGCCATCACCGACGCGCGCGGAGTGATCACTTACGCCAACGACAAGTTCAGCACGATTTCCAAATATCCGTGCGAGGAGTTGCTCGGGCAGGATCACCGCCTTGTGAATTCGGGCCATCACCCGAAAGCCTTCATGCGCGACCTCTGGCAGACGATCGCCAGCGGCCGGGTGTGGAAGGGCGAAATTAAAAACCGCGCCAAGGACGGCTCGGACTACTGGGTGGACAGCACCATCGTCCCCTTCCTCGGTCCGGACGGAAAGCCGGCCCAGTTCATCACGATCCGCTCCGACATCACCGAGCGCAAACGCGCGGAAAAGGCGCTGCGGGAGAGCGAGGAGCGCGTGCGACTCGCCACCGACGCGGCCCGCATCGGCGTGTGGGAGCGGGACCCGAAAAGCAACCTGCTGCGCTGGGACGCCCGGATGTTTGCGATCTATGGCATATCCGCGACGCCGGAAGGATTGGTCTCCTACCGGGATTGGCAGGCGCGGGTGTTGCCGGCCGATCTTCCCGAGCAGGAAGAGCGGTTGCAGCGCACCATCGGGACCTGCGGCCAGGACCAGCGCGAGTTCCACATCGTGCGCGCTTCCGACCATGCCGTGCGCGTCATCCAGGCCGCGGAGAGAGTCATCCCCGGAGTCAATGGCGAGGCGGCGCGCATCGTCGGCGTCAACCTCGACATCACCGAGCGCAAGCGGTCCGAGGAGGAAATCAACGAGCTCAACGCCGACCTCCAGCGCCACGCCGCGGAGCTGGTAGAGTCCAATAAAGAGCTGGAGGCGTTCAGCTATTCCGTCTCCCACGACCTGCGCGCGCCGCTGCGGGCAGTGGATGGATTCTCGCGCATGGTGCTCGCCGACTATGCCCCCAAGCTCGACGAGGAAGGCCGCCGGATGCTCGGCGTGATCCGTGGCGAGGCGCAGCGGATGGGGCGGCTCATCGACGACCTGTTGGCGTTTTTCCGGCTCGGCCGGCAGTCGATCGAGGCGACGGGGATCGAGATGGAGGCGCTGGCGCGATCGGTGTTCGACGAACTGGCCGCGCAGGAGCCTAGCGATCGGGTGCGGCTCGATCTGCTCCCGCTGCCGCCCGCCCGCGGATCGGAGGCGATGATCCGGCAGGTGTGGGTGAACCTGATCGGCAATGCCATCAAGTTCACCAAGGAGCGCGAGCTCGCCGAGATCGAGATCGGCGTGTGGGATGGCGGCAACAGCGGGCGGATTTACTATATCAAAGACAACGGCATCGGCTTCGACATGCGTTATGCGGACAAGCTTTTCGGAGTCTTCCAGCGCCTGCACAGCCAGGAGGAATTCCCGGGGACCGGCGTCGGCCTCGCGCTCGTCCAGCGCATCGTGAAGCGCCACGGCGGCCGCGTCTGGGCGGAGGGCCAAGTGGGTCAAGGCGCGACTTTCTATTTCACACTCCCGAGTCAAACCTGATGAAAACTAACGAAACAACCGTGCTCCGCATTCTTTCGCTGGAGGACTCCGAGCTGGATGCGGAATTGATCCTGCGCGAGCTCAAGCAGGGAGGACTCGATTTCGTCTCGACCCGCGTGCAGAACGGCGACGACTTCGCGCGCGCGCTCGCGGAATTCCAACCCGGCCTGATCCTGGCGGATTACAAGCTGCCGACTTTCAACGGCGCGCAGGCGCTCGCGATGGCCAGGGAGCGCTGCCCGAATGTCCCGGTCATCATCATTTCAGGAGCCGTGGGCGAGGAAACCGCGGTGGAGCTGCTCAAGAACGGCGCGACGGATTTCGTGCTCAAAGACCGGATCCACGGCCGCCTCGTGCCGGCGGTGGAGCGCGCGCTGCGGGAGGTCGCGGAGCGCGACGCCCGCCGCCAGGCCGAGGCCGACCTGCGCGCGCTCAATGAACAACTGGAACAACGGGTCACCGACCGCACCCGCGAGCTGTGGGCGAAAAACGCCATCATGGAGGAGGACCTCGACATGGCGCGCGAACTCCAGATGGCGTTCCTTCCCCATCATTTCCCGACGCTCCCGCGCGGCGCGGAGCAGGCGGCCAGCGCCGTGAAATTCTGCAGCATCTTCCACCCGACCAGCTCGGTGAGCGGGGACTTTTTCAACGTCGTCCGCGTCTCGGACACCGCCGTCGGCGTTTTCATCTGCGACGTGATGGGCCACGGCGTGCGCGCCGCGCTGGTCACCGCGATGATGCGTGCGCTCGAGGAACAGCTTGGCGAGCTGGCGGGCAACCCCGGCGCGCTGCTCACGGAAATGAACCGGGCGCTGCGCGGCATCCTGCGGCAGTTAGGAACCACCCTTTTCACCACCGCCTGTTATATCATCGTGGACGTCGCCAACGGGCGGCTCACCTTCGCCAACGCCGGCCATCCGAGTCCGCTGCTGTTGCACGGCACTCCTCGCGGGGTGGAGTCCATCACCGCCCGCCGCGTGCCGGGTCCGGCGCTCGGCCTGATCGACGACGTGGAGTATCTCACCCACGAGCTGCCGATCGCCGCCGGCGACCGGATTCTCGCCTTCACCGACGGGCTGTTCGAGGTCGAGAACGCGAATGCCGAACCCTTCAGCATCGCCCGCCTGCGCGAGTCGATCCGCAGCCGCGCGGGTCTGCCGCTGGCAGATCTGCTGCAGGATGTTTTCGACGAGGTCGAGCACTTCGCGGAAGGCCAGGAATTCTCCGACGACGTCTGCCTCATCGGCATGGAAATCTCGCGGCTGGCCGCCAGCGCCGCGTGAAGCCTCGCTTCGCAGGTGGTCGCGGCCCTTGACGGCACGAGGTGGAATTTCTAGCAAGCAATGCATTGAAACCCACATCATTCATCCCGCCCGTCGTCGCGCTGGTCATCGCCGCCCGTTCGTCCGGCGGGGGCGGAGATTCCCCGCATCCGAAGAACGCGCCGTCCGGCAAGCCGGCGAAAGACAAGGAGCCGCTCGATTGGAAGCAAATCGCCGCCCAGTTCGCGGAAATGCAGCAGAGCGGCGGCATGGGCGACATGCGGACGATGATGCGTTTCCAACAGCGCTTGCAGGCGATGACCCAGGAGGAACTCGTCGCCGCGCTGGATGAGATTGGCGCGCTCGACCTGCCGGCGGAATCCCGCGCCATGCCCGAGCAGATGCTGGGCGGCCCGCTCGTCCAGAAAGATCCCGAGCTCGCGCTCACCCGCTTCATCGACCGCATCCAGGATCAACAAGGCGGCATGAGCTGGCAGCTTTCCAGCGCGTTGCAGGAATGGGCGAAAGCGGCCAATGGGTCGAGTGGATCGGCGCAAGCCTGCCTGGGGACAAGGGCAACGACAGCATCCGCAACATCGTCCGCAGATGGACGGAAGACGACTTCCAGGCCGCCGGCGAATGGCTCACCACCGCCCCCGACGGCCCGGCCAAAAACACCTCCATCCGCAGCTACGCCGAGACCGTCTCCCGCTACGAACCCGAAACCGCCGCGCAATGGGCGCTGACGCTGCCGCCCGGCAAGGACCGCGACCAGACGCTCAAGCGGATCTACCACAAC